>CAUTST010000057.1:0-9958 GCA_963540995.1 uncultured Streptococcus sp. | reverse complement strand
ACCTCCTAATATTAATTTAATTCAGGCCAATATCCTTTATTGGCAAGTATAAATTCATCTAAAACATCTTTGGCTATGTTGGCATTTGGAACTGTTTGATTTAGAGTAAATGCCTGAAGTGCCTTATTGTAAGATTTTTCAAAATAAGCATCCACCAGTAATTTTTCTGATGCGTTTTGAGCTTCCATAAGCCCTTTATGGAAATCGGGTATATCAAATCTTAAACTAATCGGTTCTACACCGTTTCTACCAACATAAGCTGGAACTTCAACCATTGCATCATCTCGGAGGTTAGGTATAGCTCCTTTATTCTCAACGATTAACATATATCTTCCATGATCATTATTCAAAATTGATATAGCCATATCTACAATATATTGTCCATGCTCACCAAAATTAAAATCTAGAACTTTTTCATCAACATCTTGGCGAATTTGATTTGCCATTTCTTTTGTTCTCTTTTCTCTACCATCCATAATCATATTGGCACGAGTATACTCTGGATCCATTTTTTCTACTGTTTCTTCTGAATATAGATAGTATTCTAAGTAATTATTTGGAATGGCGCCAGGAAAATTTATTGAAATTTTAGCTAACATATCCCAAGCTTCTTGCCACGTTTTATCTCCAGCATTAAAATCAGCTGCATTTAATCCATCGGATTTTAATCTTTCAAGAATTTCAGGCATAATATCTCGATCTACAGAAATATCGTAAATCGAATGATACCAACCAAAATGATTTAATCCGTAGTAAATCGGAACCCAATTTTTTCTATCGTAACCATAATCTCTAGCAATAGTTTCTTCAATCGAAATCGTCATATCACAAGCATTAATCATACGTATATTTGGATAAACCCTACGAACAGCCTCAGAGACTATTGTTTCTGGATTCGTGTAGTTTAATATCCACGCATTAGGTGCATATTTCAAAATATAACCTACGAGTTTTATAATTTCTCCAATAGTACGTAATCCATATGAAAAACCACCTAATCCACAAGTTTCTTGTCCAACGATACCATGTTTTAATGGGATTTTTTCATCGATTTCTCTCATTTTCAATCCCCCAACACGTATTTGAGAAAATACAAAATCAGAATTAGTGAAGGCCTTCTCAGGATCTAAAGTAGAACTTAATTTTACTTCATTTGCTAACCCTTCTGATTCTAATTGATACTTGACGATCAGATACATGTCTTCAACTCTTGCTTTATCAATATCATATAAACAGCTTTCATTAAAATTTATCTTTTTTCTAGACTTTATAAGCGCTTGCAAAATTCCCGGTGTATATGTACTTCCGCCCCCTGCAATTACAATTTTTAAATTATGTGTTTTCATGATTATCCCTCACTTTCTACTCTCATTATAACAATCTGAATATTGAAAAAAAAATCTACTTTAAGAACCTTTCCGAAAAATTTTTCTATAAGCTCTTAAAGTAGAATTAAATAATTAATTAGTAGAGTTATTATTTTTTAACGACTTCCCTTGCGTAGAGATGATGTAACTATCACTTAAAATTCTAGCAGTCATTTCTATTGAAAAACGACTTGATGATTCAATCGGCAACAATATTTTTTTTAGTGGAGATTTATACGACAATAATAAAACATCCGAAAGTTGAGCAAGTTCACTTGCCTTGCTAGCAGTAAGAGTTATTATATTTGTTTTATTCTTTTTTGCATTTTTTGCTGCTTCTATCAAACATCTCGTTTGACCACTCTGACTAATAATTATTATACAATCATCTGGTGTTGTTAATTGTGAAAAATGAATAATTAAATCATCATCTTGCAAATTTGTTGCGAATAATCCTGTTAACTGTAATTTAGTTTGAAGATAGTTCGCAACTGGGCAAGAAGTACCAGTCGCAAATAAAAACAATCTTTGTGCTGTATGCATTTTTTTAACTGCTTTCTCAATAGTTTCTACCTTCAATAACTTTATTGTTTTTTCAACTTCTTCTAAGTTTTTAGAAATAATTTCAGCTATTTCATAAGAAAACTCATCATTCAAAGAAACTCTTTGATTTATTAGTTCATTCTTATATTCAGAAAAACCCGAATACCCCATTTTTTTTACTGTTCTAATAATAGTTGCAGGTGAAACATGTATAATTTCACTTAACTCTTCAATAGTAGATTTTTTAACAATTTTACTATTTGTAGTTAAAAAGTCTCTAGTTAATATTTCAGTGCTTGTCATTCTATCCATATTTTCGACTTTTCTCCTTATGCTATAGGATTCACTCACAATTTTATACTATCATAATTATTAACCAAAGAATAGAGGCGTTATTCTTATTATATTCCAAGAAAAAAGGAATTCATAAAGAATTCCTTTCTTTAAACTTATAAAATATATTCCGCCAATAAGCGTTCGAACTCGCGGATATTGATGCCACGTTTCAATTCAATCTTAATGTGCCCTGCCCTAGTCCATAATTCCACTTCTGCCGTGTAATCAAGGATGCCTGCAGTTTCTGTAGACCACATATTCACCGCGCTATATGGCAAGGAATACATCTCGACTTTCGTTCCTGTTAGTCCTAGAACGTCTTTGACAATCAAGCGTTTGTTCGTAAATACCGCCACGTCTCGTACCGTTTTGAAGGCGCGGTCTGCTACCTCTCCTGTCACAAGAATTTCTTCGATATCGCGTGGGACATCCACTTCTCTAAAAAAGACCCATGTGAGAGCTGTTGTTTCGTTTTCCATTTCCAATCCCCAACTTTCTAGTTATAATGCCTCTACAATTTCCCAAAAAATATCCTTTAATGTAACCTTCTTACGTCCATTAATCGTTTCGTATAGATGATACACTTTCAGATGATTGTCATTGCTAAATACAAATTCGAAACGGAATTCACGTCCGTTTGGAGAAATCGCATCAAAGCGAGTCTTATATTTATCATGTACTGGACTCACCGGATACTTATTAAACATCATACGACGATAGTCCCCTGCTTCTTCAAGACAGTTCTCGAGCTCCTCACAGAATTCCACAAACATCTGGTAGAGCTGTTCCTGCGAAAGTCTGCGACTGCGAACGAGTTCCTTGAAGTCTCGGAATGCCCAGCGAGTCATATTGATGGAAAATGAAAATCCTTCTTGATTAATGCGGTCTAAAAACTCTTCTCTCTTCATGCTTGTCCTCCATTACTGTTTTCTCTTGCCCATTCCGGGTTGCTATAATAGCGCACATAGAATTTAGAGTTTCCACCAGCTTCATCGATTTTGTCTTTAATTTTAACTTCTGGATGAGTGATTTCTCCTGTTTTTGTAAAATACATTCCGATTTCACCCGTGCGATTTCGAAGTCCCCACGCCACATCATTTCCTTGAATCGAAGCTAAGAATCTTTGAGAATTTACGAAGTTAAAAAATTCTGCAACGGTAAGGCTTTCTGGCACCTCGAATGTCATCTCATGAACAAATGAATCATCTCCGGCACAAACCGAATCGCGATCAACTATAATTTTCATCTGGCCACTTCCTCTAATGAAATACTTGTGGCTTCATTATACCATATCCGCATTTTATTCTCGCTTATTCTATAAAACAAAAAGCACTCTGCAAATACAGAGTGCTGAGATCTTGTAACAAATTCCAACAACGAATTAACGTTTTGAGGCTAGGCCTTCGCCCTTCGCACCCATGGCTGTAAGTTCTAAAGCAACAACACCCCCTGGATAGGCCTTCGTCCGGTGCATCCTTATCCGTATGTCACTTCGTTCCTACAGCTCCTGGCTAGGGCTACTCCCGTCGCAGCCACGTCCGTAAGTCGCCTTGCTCCAACGGCTCCTGGCTAGGGCTACGCCCTTCGCACCCATGGCTGTAAGTTGCTAAAGCAACAACACCCATGTGAACTGACCTCAATTCTCTACAAAGAAAAAGCACCCCAATAAATGGGATGCTTTGAATAAGTCTTCGCAATAGAACGATATTAACGTTTATTGGCTAGGCCTTCGTCCGTCGCATCCACATCCGTAAGTCGCTTTGCTCCAACGGCTGTGGAATTTGAGACCGCCAATTCTCAACAAAAAAAGCACTCTGCAAAAACAGAGTGCTGAGATCTTGTAAGTAATTCCAATAACGTATTAACGTTTTGAGAATTGGCTAGCTTTACGAGCTTTCTTAAGACCTGGTTTTTTACGTTCTTTCATACGTGGGTCACGTGTTAATAAGCCAGCAGCTTTTAACACTCCAGGGAAGTCAGGGTCAACTGTTAATAATGCACGAGCGATACCGTGACGGATAGCTCCTGATTGACCTGTGAATCCACCACCGTTAACGTTCACTAAAACGTCGTATGAACCTAAAGTTTCAGTTAAGTTTAAAGGTTGTTTGATTACTTCGTGTAAGTAAGCAAATGGGATGTATTCTTCGATTGATTTTTTGTTAATTGTAATGTTTCCTGTCCCTGGTACTAAGATAACACGGGCAGTTGAATTTTTACGGCGTCCAGTGCCGCGGTATTGTGCTTGAGCCAATGCTTTTTCCTCCTTAGATTAGTGATTGGATGTCTACTACTGCTGGTTGTTGTGCAGCATGTGGATGTTCAGCTCCACCGTAAACATGTAATTTAGTAAATTGACGACGACCTAATGAGTTCTTAGGTAACATGCCTTTGATTGATAATTCAACTAATTTACGAGAGTTGTTAGCACGTAATTCACCAGCTGTACGAGCAGTCAATCCACCAGGGTGGTTTGAGTGGTGATAGTATACTTTATCAGTTGCTTTTTTACCTGTTAAGGCAACTTTGTCAGCGTTGATGATGATTACGAAATCACCTGTATCAACGTTAGGTGTAAATGTTGGTTTGTTTTTTCCACGTAAAATGCTTGCTGCAACAGCTGAAAGACGTCCTAATGGCACATCAGTAGCGTCGATAACAACCCAGTTACGTTCTGTAGTGCTAGCTTTAGCCATGTATGTTGTACGCACGATTGTTTCCTCCAATTTCTTTCTTGGTATTCTTCACATTGAGTTTAACGGGGCTCAAATGTGGATCTATTATCTAGAAAATAAAATTATTTTGCTAATGCTTCTTTAGCTTTATCTGCTAATACTGTGAAAGCAGCTGCATCGTTAACTGCTAAGTCAGCTAACATTTTGCGGTTCATTTCGATACCAGCTAATTTTAAGCCGTGCATTAATTTGCTGTAGCTTAATCCGTTTAAACGAGCTGCCGCATTGATACGTGCGATCCATAATTTACGGAAGTCACGTTTCTTTTGACGACGGTCACGGTAAGCATACATATATGATTTCATGACTGCTTGTTTAGCTGTTTTAAATAATTTTGATTTCGCTCCGTAGTAACCTTTAGCTAATTTTAAAACGCGGTTACGACGACGACGAGTAACTGTTCCACCTTTAACACGTGGCATAATTAATTCCTCCTTGGTCTATCAGTCTCTTGCGACTGGTTTGAAAATGTAATAGTTTGCGTGCTGAATTAACGCATTTGACTTAATTGTTGTTTAATACGTTTGATGTCAGTAGCGTGAACCATTGTTTGTTTACGCAAGTGACGACGTTGTTTTTTAGTTTTGCCATGGAAACGGTGGCTTGTGAAGGCTTGAGAACGTTTTAATCCTCCACCACCTGTACGTTTGAAACGTTTAGCTGAACCACGGTGTGTTTTTTGTTTTGGCATGAGACTTTCCTCCTGTTACTTTTTTACTTATCATTCTTAGGTGCTAACATCAAGAACATGCTTCGTCCGTCCATTTTAGCCTTTTGTTCAACTGTCGCGATTTCAGAAACTTGTTCTGCTAGACGCTCGAGAACTTTTTGACCAATCTCTTTATGAGTAATGGCACGACCTTTGAATCGAATGCTTGCTTTGACTTTATCGCCTTTTTCAAGGAACTTGATCGCCGCTTTTAACTTCGTATTAAAGTCGTTCTCATCAATTGTAGGGCTTAGACGCACTTCTTTGATATTGATGACTTTTTGGTTTTTGCGAGCTTCTCGTTCTTTTTTCTGTTGTTCGAAACGATACTTACCATAATCCATGATTCTGGCTACTGGCGGTTTTGCGTTTGGCGAAACCAATACTAGATCAAGTCCAGCTTGTTCTGCTAAACGTAAAGCATCGTTTTTTGTTTGAACACCAATTTGTTCACCGTTATTGTCAATAACACGTAACTCACGAGCGCGAATTCCATCATTGACCATCATATCTTTTGCTATGATATTCACCTCCAAGAATTTTTGAGAGAAAAAAAGCAAAAAAGCAACGGAAGTATCAGAATACTCCCGCTGCCAATGTCTTTTTAAAACTTGAACATTTCCTATCAGCCCAAGGACTCTTGTCAACTTAGGCGAGAAGCGGGATGCTTCTGCTTGTTTTCTCAACTCCAATAGTCTACCAAATAAGAGAGAATCTGTCAACACATATCCCTTTACAGGTCACTATTAATTTTCCCTTTTAGTAGAATACAATATTGCCTCAAATTCGTCAACAAATCTACTCTTCTTTTCGTGTTTTTCTCTAGTTTGAGGACTATAATATAGGTGAAAATTTGAGAAAGGAGGTGTACGTTATGGGACTTGCGAATTTTCAACAGTATTCGCTCACAAAACACTTTAAAGAACGAGCCCTCGAACGCTTTGGTATCCCTGAAGAGAAATGCTTAAAGTGGTTTCGAGTTCAGGCACAAACCATGAAGTTATGCGACAATCCGAAACATCAAGATCCACATCAACAACGATTTCAGAATGCAGATAACATTATCATGATTTGTAATACGGAAAACCTGACTGCTCGTACTTGTTTTTTAGCTCCGTCTTGTGACAGTTTACTGTATGAACAATTTCAAACGGACCGTGAAATGCTGATTGCAACTTACCGAACGGAACTTGTCGGAAATGAATCTGAAGCCATTTTACAATCGCTTGAAACATTGCTTCGTATGACAAACGAAGCTCGGTTAAAGATATCTGTCGTTTCAACCGAGTGGATGAACGACTTTAATACTTCTCTTCGTCAGTTGCAGTCTCGTGTGGAGACCATGCAACACCATTTAAATTTGTTCAATTAGGCTAATAAATGACTTTATTATTCTAATTAAGCAATACGGGTGAGCCGATATCGACTCACCCTATTTAAATGGTTCATTTATAATTTGATTTCTCAGAATCCTTACGGATTTTTTTATAATAGCTGTAATAGGAGATCGGGTCGAGCCTGTTGTCTCTCCCCTTTACTGCTCAAAGCGGACGTAAGAACTTCATTCTAACGTCCGCTAATTCGCATTTAATCTCTTTCCTATTACTGCTATTATAAAATCCGTCGATTCTTCGAAATCAGTAGCTAGTTATGTGCGTCCCCTCTGCTTTTTGAGCGAGGAATACTGTTATTTTGAATATTCCTCAAACCAGTCTGTGATAGCTTTTAGACGTGCTTGACGAAGGTTTGGTAACCCCCCTCGAGAGAGTCCATGGCTAGACTGAGGGAATAAAATCATTTTTGTTGGTACGTTGTTTTTACGCATCGCCATATACATTTGCTCCCCTTGTTCTTGTGGGCAACGTAAGTCATTTTGTCCGTGTAAGACGAGTAATGGAGTTTTCGCGTTTTTCGCATGCGCTACAGGTGACATTTCCCATAAACGTTGTGGGTTATTGATATCATCCAGCAATTGTTTTTCTACGAAGAATGGGCCGATGTCGCTTGTGCCGTAGAAACTAATCCAGTTGCTGATAGAGCGTTGTGTAACGGCAGCACGGAAACGGTCAGTATGCGTTACGATCCAGTTTGTCATGAATCCGCCGTAGCTTCCTCCTGCAACGTATAATTGGTCCGCGTCGATTTCAGGGTGTGTTTCTAAGATATAGTCTACCCCCATCATTAAGTCGTCGAAATCGTGGTTTCCGTAGTAGCCAAGAATACTCTTCACGAAGTCTTGTCCGTAAGTGTTACTTCCGCGAGGGTTAATCATAATGACTCCGTAGCCTTTCGCAGCAAGTGCTTGCATTTCATGGAAGAAGCTTTCGCCGTACGCCACTTGTGGTCCACCGTGTACATAGAGAATTGCCGCATGTTTCTTCGCTTTTTCTACTGGTGGCATGTACCATCCGTGGATATCCCAGTTGTCATACCCTTTATAGGTGAAGCGTTGAGGCGTAGTAACGATATGCTCTTTTAAGTACGCTTCGTTTGGATTATAAAGGTCTGTGATTTCGCCTGTTTTTAAGTTTAAGCGCGCTAGTACGCTTGGTACAGTTGTGGTTGAGTACGTGATGAATAGCTCGCCTTCAGAGATAATTGTTGCTCCTGTTAGATGTAAGAGTTCATCGAAGATTTTTTCTACTCGTCCGTCTACATACAAACGGTAAAGAACAGTTTTGCCCTCAACGCTTGCGCAGGCTAAGAAGCTTTCTTCGTCGAACCATTGAGGTGCAACTCCTGTCACGGCTTGTTGGAAATCCGCCACGAGCCAGTCGCCCCATTCCACGTCGAGGTCTGCGGTTAAGTTTAAAATATGGCCTTCTGAAGTTGGAGTGCTATCGAAGTTCACGATTAAATCTGCTTGCGTCACGAATCCGTGCTCTCCTGAACTATATTGTAGAACTGCTCCGTCTTTTGAATCTAAGACATAACGATAAGACTCGTCTGTTCCAGCTTCAAGAATCGGATGGATGTCGCCTGTTGTCACATCCACGTAGCATGCTTCTGCACTGTCTAATGTCCAGCGAACGTTTGCTAAATCGCGGTCAACGACAAGTGTTGTTCCATTATGCAATACATCGCGAAGACCGATTGATTCTTTTGATTCGAACAGTGTTGTCACTTCTTTTGAATCAAGTTCTACTTTTTTGATTTGTGTTACTTCGTCATTTGGTAAGAAGGTTCCACCATCAAAACGATAGGTTGTTTTTTCCACAACGATTGGTTGAGGGAATTCTTCTTTCTTCTCTTCTTCCTCTGGTTTTGTAGTTTGGAAGACAATAGACTGGCTATCTTTTGCCCACACATAGCTAGCCACGCCTTTTTTCTCTTCTGTTAAGGCGATGGCTTTCCCGCCATGAACCGATTGAATTTTTAGTTGCGGAGTCTTTTCTTCCCCTGCATTGCTAATAAAGCTAATCCATTTCCCGTCTGGAGAGACGTCAAGTGATGAATTCACCGTCCCTTCGTCTCCATATGCCACATTGCCGTCAGCTGTGTACTTATAGATGGCTGTCTCGTACGTGTTTTTCTTCTCGTTCATTTTTGTTTCTGTAAAAAAGAAAGCATCTCCTGCCACAACAGGTTGCCCTACATTTTTCAACTCGAATAAATCTTTTTGTTCGATTTTCTTCATTCAAATCACTCCTTTTCAGTGTGTACCTTTCTAGTCTACTCTCATAATGAAAGTTTTGCAACGTCAAAAAAAGCGTGACACTAGGAATTCTAGTCTCACGCTTTGTGTTTGGTATCAATTATGCTTCCTGTTCTTCATCTTTTTTACGAGATGTAGCTACTAAACCTACTGATGCTAGGATACTTAATGCTGCTGCACTAAATACTCCTAATTCATCGCTTGTACCAGTATTTGGTAATTCTTGTTGTGGTTTAGCTGGTTCTGGTGTTGTTGTTGTTGGGTCAACTTCTGCTGGTTTAACAGGAGCTGGTGTAACTGTTGCAACATAGTTTGCTTTTACAACTGTACCATTCACGTCTACACGTTGAATTGTTACTGCTGGAGCAACACCAGTAAAGTTTGGTTCTGGAACGAATGTAATTGTTCCGTCTGGAGCTACTGTGAATGTTCCTACACCAGGAATTACTTTCGTAGTTAATCCATCTTCGAATGTTGCAGGTACTGTGTCATCAAGTGGCACTTCAGAGTCACCTTCAGTGAATTTAGGTTTCGCTGTTTGTGTCTTACCTTGAACATCAGTTGTTTCTGCATCTTCAGCTGTTGGAGTTACTGGAGTCACTGTTGGTGTGTA
>CAUTST010000056.1:0-9998 GCA_963540995.1 uncultured Streptococcus sp. | reverse complement strand
TTAGAAACAGGATAATTTTAATAACGAAAATGTTTGGCCCAAAACAAAAAGGAATGAAGCAACCATTAGTTGCTTAATCCCTTCCTAAATTTCTTCATCAACACTTTTTGACAAAGAGCTATATTTTTTTACAAAAGTTTTTTTGTTTTAGGTTCATTTTAAGTTTGTTCCGTATACTAAAACCATCAAGAAAAGGAATCGAGGAAAAAGAGATGGAAAAGAAAAGACAATGGTTATTAACAACAACGTTATTTATCTCTCTAGGGTTGGCAGCTTGTGGCTCACAAAGCGTATTAAGCCAAACCGAGGCGAATACTCAAACGACAACAAAGACATCAACGAATTCAACAGCAGCAACAACAGGGACTTCCACTTATTTTGAAGCAAGCGACTTAACAGCAACTTACGACGAAAGTAAGGCTTCGAAAATCTCGCTTCAAGGAACGACCGCTACTGTTTCAGGTGAAGGGGTAACCGTCAATGGAAGTACGGTAGAAATTACAAAAGCTGGAACCTATATCGTTGAAGGAACAGCAACGAATGTACAATTGAAAGTTGCAGCAGGAACAGAAGACGAAGTACAAATTGTCTTCAAAAATGCGACCTTAAAAAATGCAGAAGCACCGTTATTAGTCGACACAGCTAAAAAAGTGATTTTAACATTAGCTGATGGAACGAAAAATGAAGTATCTGATGAGTCAACATCAACGGTTAAAGGCGCAATCTACACAAATAGCGACTTGACGATTAACGGAAAAGGATCATTGACGGTAAACGGAAATGCCAGCAATGCGATTAAATCAAACGGTGGTATTCGTATCGTGGATGCAACTGTTACAACAACCGCTAAAAAACACGGTATAGCAGCAAACGACTTCGTCAATGTTACTGGAGCAACGTTAAATCTATCAGCGGATGAAGATGGTATTCACTCAGACAATGAAGATGATGTATTGTTAGGAAATGTTTACTTAACGAATACGAACATCACAGTGAACGCTGGAGATGATGGTATCAACGCTTCGAATACAATGCTCATCGACGAAGGTGCAACGATCGACGTACAAAAGAGTGAAGAGGGTCTTGAGGCTCGCTTGATTCACCAAGTCGGTGGAACGATTACCGTAAAATCTTCTGATGACGGCTTGAATGCGAAAGATTGGACATTAGAATCTTCTGATGAACAAGGGCCAGGGCAACAAACCAAGACGGTCAAATCCGAAGCGGCAAATGCGAAGAATTTAGACCAAGCCGGTGACGTGAAAATTGTGATCGATGGCGGAACGTTAACTGTAGATGCAGACGGGGATGGTTTAGACGCTAATGGTTCGATTGAAATTAATGGCGGAACAGTCATTGTCAACGGTCCAAGTACTGGAGCGAATGGAGCTTTAGACTATGATGACACTGCAACTTTAAATGGAGGGACAGTTCTCTTCGTTGATGGTGGAGTAATGACTTCAGGTTTCAGTAATACTTCAAGCCAAGCATTCTTAATGGCAAGTATTCAAGGAACATCAGGGTCTACAGTAGAAGTTGTGGATTCTTCAGGAAAAACAGTTACTAGCTTAACCGCTTCTAAAACATTCTCTACAGTATTAATTAGTAGTTCAGACTTAAAAGAGGGCGAAACATATACGATTAAAGTAGGGTCAAACTCAACAACAGCGACCGCTTCTAAACAAGCAACCAATGTTGGTAGTGGACCAGGACAAGGAGGTCCTGGTGGCGGCGGACAGCCTGGGCAAGGAGGACCAGGAGGACAACCAGGCCAAGGAGGCAGATAAAGTTGATAAGAATTTCTAGAAAATCGTGAAAGGGGTGAGTCCACCAGAATATGAAGAAGAATAATGAAATTGAGCTAAACACTTTAAAAAGCGAGGTGGAACACCATGAAATGAAGATGATTCAAGAAGATAAATAGCAGTTAGACACAAAAGGGGTGAGTCCACCAGAATATGAAGATGAATGATGAAATTGAGATGAACACTTTAAAAAGTGAGGTGGAACACTATGAAATAAAGACGATTCAAAAAGATAAATAGAAGTTAGACACAAAAGGGGTGAGTCCACCAAAATACGAAGCCAGCGAGAGGATTCGATTAGCAAACGAACAATAGGGTCGAATATGTAACAAAAGCTCTCAAAAAAATAACAAATACTACAGCATACAAAACCAAAAAAACGGGGTGTTATCTCAGCTGTCGAAAGCTTAACTGAGACAACACCCTGTTTTCATGTTATATTATATAACATAAGAGGTAAGGGCAGTTTTGACAAAAGATGAGACCATTATTTACAATAACCCTATAAAGGAGGAAGGCAGATGAGTGAAAAGGAATTACGACGTTCACTAGCCGTCTTTCCAATCGGAACAGTGATGAAGCTGACCGATTTATCTGCACGACAAATTCGATATTATGAAGAACAGCGCCTGGTCATCCCAGAACGTTCGGAGACGAATCGCCGTATGTATTCTTTGAACGATGTCGATCGTTTATTAGAAATTAAAGACTATTTAGCCGATGGGTTAACCATTATGGCTATTCAGAAGATTTTCAATAAGAATACAAATTCCCTAGCGAAGGAAAGTGTAAAAGAGGCGTTGACGGATGAGGATGTAAGGAGAATCTTCTACGACGAAATTATGCATATTAGCCGCTACTCTGGCGGAGAAAAATGGAACTTATAGGAGGAAACCAATGATTACACATGAAGAAATTAGAAGACAGGTAGAAGAGAAAGATGTTCGTTACTTACGATTAATCTTCACGGATATTTTAGGAACCATTAAAAATGTGGAAGTGCCCATTACACAATTAGACAAAGTATTGGCCAATAAAATGATGTTTGACGGTTCATCGATTGAAGGATTCGTTCGTATCGAAGAAAGTGATATGTACTTATATCCAGACCTTTCTACTTGGGTCGTATTCCCATGGAGCAGCAAACACGGTACAATCGCACGTTTAATCTGCGATGTATACAAACCAGACGGAACGCCATTTGCGGGAGACCCTCGTTCCAACTTAAAACGTGTGTTAAATGAAATGAAAGAATTAGGTTTCTCAAACTTCAACTTAGGACCAGAGCCAGAGTTCTTCTTATTCAAATTGGACGAAAACGGCGAACCAACGCTTGAAGGAAACGACCAAGGAAGTTACTTCGACTTAGCTCCAATCGACCTCGGGGAAGAATGCCGTCGTGAGATCGTTCTTGAGTTAGAAAAGATTGGATTCGATATCGAAGCGAGTCACCACGAAGTAGCGCCAGGGCAACACGAAATCGACTGGAAATACTCAGATGCGGTTGCGGCTTGCGATAACATCCAAACGTTTAAATTGGTAGTAAAAACAATTGCGCGTAAACATGGATTACATGCAACGTTTATGCCAAAACCAGTGTTTGGGATTGCGGGTAGCGGAATGCACTTCAACTTATCCTTATTTGATAAAGACGGAAACAATGCATTCTTCGACGAAAATGGCGACCAACGTTTAAGCGACACTTGCCGTCATTTTATCGCTGGGGTGATGAAACATGCAAAAGCGTTAACGGCCGTATGTAACCCAACGGTAAACTCCTATAAACGTTTAGTTCCAGGATACGAAGCGCCTGTATATATTGCATGGTCAGCTAGAAACCGTTCACCGCTAATTCGTATTCCAGAATCTCGTGGAATTTCAACTCGTATCGAATTACGTAGCGTGGACCCATCTGCAAACCCATATTTAGCGATGGCTGCGATTTTAACAGCAGGTCTTGAAGGGGTTAAGGAGAAAATGGAAGTTCCTGCTCCAGTGGATCGTAACATCTATGCAATGACCTCTCGTGAACGCAAAGAGGCGGGCATTGATGATTTACCAGGAACATTGAATGAAGCGATTGAATACTTGAAACAAGATGAAACAGTAAAATCTGCGTTAGGAAGCCATATCTTAGATAACTTCATCGAAGCCAAACGTTTCGAATGGGCTGCTTACCGTAGTCAAGTAACGCAATGGGAATTAGACCAATACTTGAAACTATTCTAAGAAAATCAACAAAGAGTGCACTTACAAGGTGCACTCTTTTTATGTGTCCTTTTATTCTTTTGGAAAAAGCGGTTATAAGCCCGTCTTCTGTTGATACGTAAAGCTTTTTCTTTGTTAAAGTTTTGACATATTTTACTGAAAATGTAATACTGGTAAGGAAATGAAAAAGGAAAGAGAGTGCTCACATGTATATCAAAGAGATGTCGAATGCGTTAGAAGAGTATCATGCTTTTATGGAAACTCAAGCTAACAGAACGGTCTTCCAGACGCCTGAATGGGGCGAAGTGAAAGCGGATGGTTCATGGACAAAAGATGTACTTCTTGTCATGACCGACAATCATGAACCTATTGCGGCTGCGATGATTCTTTACCGTAAATTACCTGCTGTGAATCAATATTTAGCGTATGCACCGCGCGGAATCGTAACGGATTATACAAATGCTGAACAATTAAAATCGGTGTTTGCGACTTTAAAAGTGTATTTGAAATCTAAAAATGCATTTGGATTAAAGATTGACCCAGAATTACAATGGCGTGAATGGACAAACAAGTTCGAAATGGTGGAAGGTGGATTCAATAACGAAGAATACCGCAAAAACATTTTAGCCGCTGGATTTGTAGAACGCCCAATGGACTTAGGGTTTGATGGGATTCAACCACGCTTAACAATGATTTTACCGTTGAAAGACGAAGGAAAAGGGATTGTCGAAACGTTCAATAAGAAAGAACGTTATAAAGTGAATGTGGCGAAGAAACAAGGAGTTGTTTGCTACAAGGGAACACTTGAAGATATGCCAATCTATGATGAGTTAAACAAGATTACGGCTGAGCGTGACCAATACGTGGCGCGTAGCATCGAGTATTTAACAACGATGTATCAACACCTTCACCCTAAAGGAATGGTGGATTTATACTTTGCAAAAGTGGACTACAATGTGCAATTAGCATTTGCGACAAACCGCTTAGAAACAGCGCAAAAAGAATTCGATAAGTTATCTGGACAGTTGGAAACATTAAACAATCCAAAACGTATCGAGAATGTTCAAAAGCAAATTGAATCGTTGAAAGTCAATATTGCGAAATACGAAAAAGAAATTGAACGCGTAAAAGGCGACTTAGAACAGTATCCAGAAGGGAAAGTAGTCAGCGGAGCGTTCGTCGTAACGTACTTAGATAAAGCGTACTACTTATACGGAGCCAACATCACAGACGATGGTGGATTAAACGCGAACAAGGCGCTTGTATCTTGGATTATGCAAACTCTTTACGATGAAAAAGGCATCCGTTCGTTTGACTTCTTCGGAGTTTCTGAAGACCAAGAACATCACGGCGGGATTAACGGATTCAAGCAATCGTTTGATCCAGAGTTAGTGGAATATATCGGTGAATTTGATATGCCAATTTCTAAGTTCTGGTTTGAACTGTTCCATACATGGGCACCAAAAGCCGTGAGCTTGAAGAATAAATTATTAGTAAGACGTAAAAAATAGTATGAAGAGGCTGGACGAGTTTCCGGCCTTTTTTAGAAACTATGAAAGGAGAATGGAATGCAAAAAAATAGCAATCTTAGAAAACTTGTTTTTATCGCATTATTAACAGCACAAGGAATTATCCTTGGATTACTGGAGCAAGCCATTCCATTTCCTTTTACCTTTGCGCCAGGGGCAAAGCTCGGGTTAGCCAATATCGTAACGTTGATTAGTTTATACACACTATCTTTTAAAGAGGTCGTTTTAGTGGTAGTGATGAAGACGTTAATGACGACCGTTCTTGGGGGAACTTTCTCAACCTTCCTCTATAGTGGAATGGGGGCGCTCGTGAGCTTTATTGGAATGTATCTTGTGAAGCAGCTTGGAGAGGAACGCGTGAGCATGATTGGGGTTAGTGCCACAGGTGGGATTTTGCACAATGTCGGTCAATTAATGGTGGCGAGCTGGATGGCAAAATCGTGGACCGTGCTCTTATATTTACCAGCAATGTCAATCGTCGGTATCTTTGCAGGAATCGCTATTGGGATTGCAGCAAACTATGCATTAACGCATGTAAAGCTACTCAAAAACTACTCGAACCAAAAAGTTGGCGGAAGTTCGTGAAATAACAGACAATAAATGGACAAAAAATGCAAAATAGAATATACTACTAAAGTGAGAAAATTCAAGGAGGATTTGCAATGACAAAAACAAACATTGTAGTAATCGGTGCCGGATTTGCCGGAGTAGCCGCTACAAAGACGTTGTCACATAAGTTGAAAAAGAATAAAGATGTCACAATTACATTAATTGATAAACATCCTTACTTAACTTACATGACGGAATTACACGAAGTGGCTGGGGGACGTGTTGAGCCAGATGCGATTCAATACGACTTACAAAAAATCTTCGCACGTTCTAAAAACGTAAACTTAGTAACAGATACTGTTACAAGTCTTGATAAAGAAAATAAAGTGGTTCGCACAAAACATGGCGAATTCTCTTATGATTATTTAGTAATTGGTATGGGTGGAGAAGCCAATGACTTCGGCGTTCCAGGTGTTAAAGAAAATGGATTCACATTATGGTCAATGGAAGACGCAGTGAAAATGCGTAAACATATTCTTAGCTGTGTAGAAAAAGCGGCTAAAGAACATGACCCTCAAAAGCGTAAAGCGTTATTAACGTTTGCGGTTTGTGGTGCTGGATTTACTGGGGTTGAATTAGTCGGCGAATTAATGGACTGGATTCCAGTGTTAGCACATAAATACAATTTAGATAAAGACGACTTTGAGTTATACATTATTGAAGCCGTTCCAACCATCTTAAACATGTTAGATAAAAGAGATGCGGATAAAGCAGAAGCCTTCATGGTAAAACGCGGAATCAAAGTGATTAAAGGAAACGGAATTTCTGAAGTGAAGCAAAACAGCATCCGTTTAGCTGACGGCACAGTCATTCCAACGTACTCACTATTCTGGACAGCTGGGGTTAAAGCCAATTCGGAAGCAGAAGTGTTTGGATTTAAAGCAGCTCGTGCAGGACGTTTAGTCGTAAACGAAAACATGTTAGTCGATGGCGAAACAGATATTTTTGCAATCGGTGACTTAGCTTACTACGAAGAACCGGATAAAGGAAATGCTCCACATCCACAAATCGTACAAGCCGCTGAACAAACTGGTAAAACAGCAGCAAAAAATATTATCGCTTCTATTAATAATACGGAAAAAGTAGCCTATAAAGGTAAATACGATGGATTCATGGTTTCTATCGGTTCTCATTATGGCGTTGCTTTCTTAATGGGCAAATGGCACTTAAGTGGATTCTTTGCAATGTTGATGAAACATCTCGTAAACATCAAGTATTTCTTAGAAATCTTCTCGCTATACTACGCAATTCAATACGTGTTCCACGAGTTCTTCCATATTAAGAACCGTCGTAACATCTTCCGTGGTCACTTATCACGCTACGGTAACGTATTATGGTCTTTACCACTTCGTTTATTCTACGGTGGTATGTGGACAATCGAAGGGTTGAAGAAAATCTTCGGTTTATGGGGCGCAAGTAGCTGGATTGATGGAAGTCATTTAGCATTCCCATTCCCTTGGTTAACAGAAGCAACAAGTGCAGCAAGTGGTGCAGCGGAAACTGTTTCTGCAGCAAGCGGCGCGACAGAAACTGCAGCGCAAACAGCAACACAAGTCGTTTCATTCGGTTTCAACTATTCATACGGTGAACAACCAGCGATGGTAATAGAAAAAATGCCAGACTGGTTCGCATCCATCATGCAAATCATGATTCCAAACGTTGAAGTCGCTCACTTAATGCAAAAAGTGATGTCATTCGTAGAATTAGCTATCGGTTTAGCAATTATGGCTGGTTTCTTAACATGGATCGTCAACGCAGTCACAATCGGTTTAGTCGCAACATTCTGCTTATCGGGTATGTTCTACTGGGTAAACATGTGGTTTGTTCCAGCAGCGATTGCGTTAATGAACGGTTCAGGTCGTGCGTTTGGTCTTGATTACTACGTGATTCCATGGTTCCAAAGAACTGCGGGTAACTGGTGGTATGGTAAGTCTAAAGCGATTTATGGATTCGATAAACAAGGAAACCAACTCGTTAAATAAGATATGTTATAATGAAGTCGACATTTGTTGTCGGCTTCTTTTTTTTAAAATGTCGGCTAGAAGGAGAAAACTATGACAATCGTACATCCAATGTGGACGGAGTATCCCGAATTACATGAAGAATTAAAACAAGTCAAAGCACGGATGCATGACGCCGTCACAATCAAAAATGAAAAGATTCGTGAGGCTATTTGGGCTGTCCTTGAATCCGGTGGCAAAATGGTGCGGCCTGCTTATTTGATTTTATTCTCGATGTGGAATGAAAATCGACCAAAGGAAGAAGTTCACGCTATAGCTGCGGCTCTTGAACTACTTCATGTGGCAACATTATTACATGACGATGTAATCGATGAAGCTGAGATGAGAAGAGGACAAGAGACGATTAGTGCTCGTTTTGGGAATCGTGTGGCTATTTATGCAGGGGATTACTTGTTGACAGTAGCCTATCAGTTGCTTTCAAAATATAGTCAAGATGTAGCGGAAATCCAAATCCCAACAGACAGCATCATGCGTGTGGTTGAAGGTGAATTGTTGCAAATGGAAGAAAACTACAAAACCGATGTGACGATTCAAGATTACTTGAACCGAATTGATGGAAAGACGGCGCAACTCTTTATGCTCAGTTGTATGATGGGAGAACGTTTCGCTGGGATAGGTGAAATGGAACGCGCAAGACATATCGGAAATTCGATTGGACTGGCTTTTCAATTGTTAGACGATATTCTCGATTATGAAGCAACTTCTTCTAAATTTGGAAAACCCGTGTTAGAAGACGTGGCGCAAGGAATTTACACAATGCCCTTGATTGCGTCTTTACCAAAGTGTGAAAAAGAATTGCTTCCACTGTTGAAAAAGAAAAATCAGTTAACCGAGGTAGATCGACTAGCGGTTCAAAAGTTGGTCGTAAAAGCAGGTGGTGTTGAAACTGCAAAAGATTTTGCGGCAAAATTTACTATGAAAGCAATCCATCAAATCGAGAAGTTGCCTGAAGCGGATGCGAAGGCTATGCTTTTAAAAATCACAAGTCAGTTATTACGACGAAAATCATAAAACGAAACAATTCACAAGAATGGCGTTTTCTGAAAAAGAATCGCCATTTTTATTGTGTTTTTACAAGTGAAAAAGGAAACGTTTTTTGGAAAAGACCTAGACTTTTATCCGAAATATGCTATAATAGAACGTACAGAATTGGTTAATTCTAAAAACTATAGAAAAGGATGGGTCGATATATGACTTTCAAAAAATCATTATCTGCAGCAGCAGTATTATTATCATCTGCATTTGTATTAGCAGCATGTGGCGGAAACAGCAAAACTGATTCGAGCGCAACAACACAAGCAACGACAACACAAGCAGCTACAACACAAACTGCAACTACACAAGCAGCACAAAATACTGAGGCAACTTTAAAAGATGGTACTTACAAATTAGTATCAGAAGCTGACAAACGTGGATGGCACGTAGAATTCACGATTACTGTTGAAAATGGCAAAATCACTAAATCTGATTTTGACAACTTCAACGAGAATGGTGAACGTAAATCAGCTAACGCAGAATACGAAAAAGCAATGAAAGAAAAAGTGGGTACTGGCCCAGCAGAATTCTTCAAAGCTTACAACGAAGGTTTAGTAGCGAAACAAAATCCTTCAGACGTTGAAGTTGTTGCAGGTGCTACTAATACGCATACTGCATTCGTTGAATATGCAAACAAATTAATCGAAGCAGCTAAAAAAGGGGATACTACTGTAATCAAAGTAGAAGCTCCACAAAGCTAATTCGTTTTAAAATAACAAGTTTCGACTCCTGTACTTGAAGTGCACCCTGTCAAGTAGACAGGAAAATAATTAAAGTGTATGACGAGTTCT
>CAUTST010000055.1:0-10106 GCA_963540995.1 uncultured Streptococcus sp. | reverse complement strand
AAGAATTCTTTACCGACTTTAGGGAAGAGTGCGTAAGTTAAGACATCTTCGTCACTTCTTGCTAAATCTCCAAGTTCTGCTTTGAGTGTTTCGAATTCAGGTGGCAAGTGGTTTGCCGGTCGATCGCTGATGACTTCTTGGTCACCAATGATGCTTCTTCTAAAGCTTTCTTGAATTGGTACTGGCGATTGACCATAGGAACCAAGTAAGTAAGCTTTCACTTCGTTAGAAACCACTTTGTAACGTTGACCTGTAAGAACGTTCATCGTTGCTTGTGTTCCCACCATTTGACTCATTGGAGTAACCAGTGGTGGATAGCCAAGATCTGCTCTTACCTTAGGCACTTCTTTTAATACTTCTTCGTATTTATCCGTTGCGCCTGCTTGCGTTAATTGAGAATACATATTTGATAACATTCCACCCGGCACTTGATATAAAAGTGCACGTGGATCTGGTGTTAACATTTTCGGATTTAATGTTCCATCTTTAATGTATTTGTCTTTAATTACTCTAAAGTGGTCTGCGATTGGTTCTAATTTTGCCAAATCGACAGTAATATCATAGCCTAATTCGCGAAGTGCGATGACTAATGATTCCGTAGGCGGTTGACTTGTACCTTCACTTAGTGGGGAAAGTGCTGTGTCGATGCGGTCTGCACCGGCTTCAATGACTGCTTGATAAGTGAGTTGCGCAATCCCGCTTGTGCAGTGGGTGTGCACAACGATTGGCACCGTAATCACTTCTTTTAATGCACGAACAAGCTCAATCCCTCTTGCTGGTGTCAAAATTCCGGCCATGTCTTTCACACAGATTGAATCGGCACCCATTTCTTGCATTTTTGCTGCTAGCTCTTTGTAATAGTCGATAGTATGCGCATCACTAATCGTATAGCAGATAGTCATTTGCGCTTCTTTACCGGTCTTCTTCACTGCATTTAGTGAAGCTTCTAAGTTACGAACATCATTCAACGCATCGAAAATTCTGAAAATGTCGATTCCGTTTTCTGCTGATTTCTCTACAAATTTTTCTACAACATCATCGGCATAGTGACGATACCCTAAAATATTTTGTCCGCGTAATAACATTTGCAGCGGTGTTTTCTTTAAATGTTTTTTCAAGGTACGCAGTCTGTCCCATGGATCTTCATCTAAGAAACGAATACATGCGTCAAACGTTGCTCCACCCCAACATTCCAAGGAAGCAAATCCTGCTTCGTCAAGTTGGTCTAAAACGGGAAGCATATCTTCAATCCGCATACGGGTTGCCATCAAAGATTGATGGGCATCCCGTAAGATTGTATCTGTAATTCCTATTCTTCTAGTCATCACTGAACACTCCTTCCATTATAAGACGTCGATAAAGCGTTCGATTGTCTTAATGCTTTCTAGTGCATCTGTTGGAATTGGATGTTCTGGATTTGCATCATTAAATGCTTTCAAGTAGTCTAGACGGAATTGCATACGGTCACGAATTAACGCAGCGTATTCGCCGTTCATTTCAGGCACTTCATATCCTTCAACTGGTAAGTATTCCATTCCTGGAAGGCCACCGAATAATTCGAAGTTTGCTTTGCCATCTACTACAGTTTCGATGACACCAAGGGAAACTTCTTTTGTAACTTTCTTACCTAAGAAATCTCCTGTATTGATAATGTAACAATCTACACCTTTATCAAATAAAGCTTTGAATTTTTCGTAGTCCTCTACTAATGGATATACACGGAATGGGTTTGCATATGGTTCGATAACAAGTGCATCTAAGTTTGCCCCAGCTCCTGTATTTTCAGCGGTAGAACGTTTTGTCATTAATGTACATCCTAAAATAGATGCCAAACGTGGATCTGTGATTTTCACTAATGGTGGTAGTGCATCATCTTTCATGATCCAGAAAATAGATTGAATTGGTTCTTGAATCTTATCCACACGGTTCGGTGTAGAATAACGAGATTTAATCGTACGTCCGTTACCGTTACGAATATCTTCTGTTACTAATACTTTACGGCCGTTTTCATCCAGAGTCACACCACAGTTTTGAACCGTTACGAAGTAATCTTGTTCTCTGTGACCTGCTGGATAGTCATTTGTTTTGTCGAAGTAAGAAGGTTCCAAAGCTACAGATGAACCATCTTCTACCGAAATCACAAATGCATCGTCGTGTAATACTTCAATGTCGTATTTATCGTCATGTTTAGCGTGTGTTAATGTAGACTTACCTGATCCAGATAATCCGAAGAAGCTTGCAACGTAAGAATCGCCTTCTTTACGGAAAATCTTCAAACCACCATGGCAAGAAACGTAGTTGTTACGAGCGGCAGTTGCCCATGCTAATGTTAACGTTCCTTTTTTGATTTCCCCAAAATAACTCATTCCTAAAATTGCAGCACAGTTATGTTTTGTATCAAAGAATGCTAATCCATCTGGGTAATCAGGATGTCTCCAAGTTGGATCGAAGAAAATGAAAATATCATTTTCGTCATATTGTTTAGACGCATCATAACGTCTCTTATATTGGTCATTGAAAATTTGGAAGTTCAATAACCATGAGTACAAGTTGTTAATGTGTTCTTTAGGCATTGTGATATGTGCCTTCACCATGAAGTCTTCATCAAGACCTACAACGGCTGTACCCTTAATAAACGGTCTGAACGAACTGTTATAAATCTCTTCACGAATCATCGGAATAATCTTAGCATCTTCTGCTGGATTATTACCTAAAATTCGCCGAGCTTTTGCAGTACGTCCTACAACGCTCCCATCAACCACCGCAAGAATATGTGCATCTTCCGGTAACCCTAAATCCTTTGCGTTTGCAACGAACGCATCTAACACTGTTGTATTAGGTGCTTGTGACGCTAATTCATACGCCTCTGCCAGAGTCGGAATTTCGGTCGCATTGTTCGAATAAAAAGCTGGTTCAATAGTTGCCTTCAATTGCGAAAGATGCGGATTGCTCTTGCGTATAGTGTCTGTAGCGAAACGATCAATTGTTGCCATAATATCAACCTTCCTATCTTTTTATTGATAACTTAATTATACACGAAAACGCTTTAAATGTAAGCGTTTTTTGTGATTTTTTTTACTAATTTCTCTATTTTTTTCTTTGAATTATTGGAATCTCGTCCAAAAGTAGCGAATCGCTCCCAATAAAAAACGAGTCACCACTCACGGTAACTCGTTCATGCTTATTCTATTGTTTTTAAATCCATTTCAAAACACATTCCGTCCTCTGTTGCAAAGAAGCGATGTGGAATGCCTTCTCGCTTGAGGAGTTGGTGTACGCTATAGAGTCCCACTCCATTTCCCCCACCCGTCGTTCCTTTTGAAGACGGTAATAAGGAGAAGGCTGACTCTATTTGTTCATCCGTTAAAGGCATACATGGATTTTCAATTGTCAACACTTGGTCGACTAATTCTATTTGAATGACCCCTTCTCTTGTTGAATGTTTAATCGCATTCATCAAAAGATTATTCCACACATTTCGAAAAGCAATTGGATTCGCCTCAATTGTTAACGGTTCTAATTTTGTTTGAATCTTTAGCCCCTTATCTTGAGATAACAATTGAAACTCACTGTTCCACTCAGGTAGAACCTTTTCTAATGCGATTGCCTCTTTCGTCAAGGTTCCTTCTTGCAATTTAGAAAGCTCTAGAATTTCTTGGACCAAGACAGACATTTGGTCCACTTTCCCGATGGATTCTACTAAATAAGTATCACGGTCCTTATATTTACCGACATTAAGACTCATATTTTCTAATAAAATACGAAGACTCGCTAACGGTGTTTTGAGCTCATGAGAAGCACTCCGCAGGAAATCCACCTTTGTTTTTTCCAGCTGAATCATCTTTTGGTTCTTCTCTTCTAGTTCATCAATCACGGACAATAAGTGCTCGTATAATTTATTGATTTGGATTTCCATTTGCCCAATTTCATCGGATCTTGGATTCACAAAGTACGCATCTCTATCCAATTCCATCATCTTCTGAGTGACTCTAGACATTTGCATCAACGGCTTCGATAATTTTCTAGCGTAAATATACGAGAAAATCACTGCTGTAACGATCGATATGGCAAGCGATAATGGAAGATAACTAAAGGTTACTTTTGTTGCCTGTTTTACAGACTCCGTTGTCGTAATCACTTGCAGTTGCATCTGCTTTCCATCTTTAGTGGTCACTTGGCGATCTTCGATAATAACCGAGTTTTGACTACTATTTTCATCAATCGACAATTCGGTTCCAAGCTGTAAATTTTCTCCCGTGGATTCTTTCTTTAAATAAGCTGTAATCCCCTCATTTTTTGCATATACCTGCAAGGCAGAGGCCGCAGCTTGTTCATCAACTTGGGATAAACTTTCCACTAAAATATCTGCTTTACGACTTAATTCTTGTTGACGTTCTTGCAAATAAAAGTGCGGAAACGCAAAGTATAAAAACAGATGCGCAATAGCCACTAGCGTACCTAAAATACTCAATGTATAAATAAAAATCTTGGGAAACAGTTTTAATTTTCTCATTTTTACTCCAACTTGTATCCGACATTTTTAACGGTCACGATACAATCCAACAATAATTTTTTTCGTAATTGTTTGATATACACATCCACAACACGGTCAAATGGTGGATCTTCATGGGCTGCCCACACGTGATCTAATATTTGAGAGCGACTCAACACTTGTCCTTGATGTTCTACTAGTAACTTCAAAACTGCAAGCTCCTTAGCCGTCACATCCACAATTTGTCCATCCACTCTTGCTGCAAAACTTGTAAAGTTCACGCTTGTTGTATTGTAATTCCAAACATTCATTTCTCCGTAATGCCGTTTCAACACGGCTTCAATCTGCTTATGCAAGACGACGAGGGAAAACGGTTTTTGAATAAATCCATCAACGAGTAACTCAAAGGTTCTCACTTGTGTCTCTTCGTCATGAAGGGCTGTCAGCATTAGAATGGGAACTTTACTTGTTTTTCGCACCTCTTCTAACACTTCAAAGCCATTTTTTCGAGGCATCATAATGTCCAGTAAGATTAAATCAATCGATTCTTTTTCAAACACTTCGAGCGCCTCTACTCCATCTTCTGCTGTAAACACATGAAACCCTTGCTCTGTTAAGTATTCTCGAACGCCTTCGCGAATCGCTCCTTCGTCTTCAACGACTAATAAATTCAAAAACATCACCTCTTTTACCATTATATCAATCTATTTGCTATGAGACTAGGCCCTAAACATTTTTATTCTGTATCTTGCAATAAACTCTTCGGAGATTTTTGTAAAATAAACGCGCTTCCTAGGAGAACTGCAATGACAATGACTAAAAGTCCAAGTCCAACAACCGTTGCTTTGTCCATATTGGATACCGTCACCGATAATTCTGTCAATGTCTTATTGAAGCCATCCACTGCTGCTCCACCACCAAGGTTGGCCGATTTAGCTTCGTTCGCCAGTTGAGTTCCAAGGCTACTATTGACTTGACCTAAAATAAGTTTTCCAACCCATTCGCTCACAGGGCCACCTGCTAGAATCGCAGCGATAAAGCTGGCAATGCTGACCATTCCTACTTCGCACAGCATTTGTGCAATAATCGTTTTGTTCGTCATTCCAAGCGCCAGACGGACACCGATTTCTCTTCTGCGGCTGTTTGTCCATAAGAAGAGAACGAGCACTAAAATAATTGCTGAGAAAATCAAACTTCCAAGGAATAGTTTGTCTGTTAATCCATATACTAGATTGATTGATTTTTGTAGTGTTGGATAGTTTTGGCTACTCTTAACTAGCGTATAGGCCTTCCAGTCAATCCCTAATTTCTTCGCTTGTTCCATCACCTTATCGATATCGTATTGACCACCAACAAGGAAAGTAGCATCTAAATAAATCGCATCTGCATCTGTATAGCCATACATTAGAGCACTTGTCTTCAAGTCCGTTAAAATGGTGTTTTCATATAATTCTTGAGGAGCGGTCACTCCGCCTTTATTCTTTCCACCAAACAACCCCACAATCGTCACTTCGGTTTGGTTATTAGCTTGCTTCTCGTTATCTGCATCATAAATATTTGATTTCAACTTGAACTTGTCGCCGACTTTTAGATTATTTTTCTTAGCAAAGTCTTCGTGCACTAATGCCACATTGGTATCGTCATCCTTAATATGGCGACCTTCTGTTAGCGTGAAGGTTTGTGCAGCAAATCGTTCATCCATGCTGGAATCATTAATTCCTGTCACCTGAGCTGCTTTCCCGAACCGTTGAACGCGTGTTGCGTCGAGTCGAACCCCTTTTGCTGGAATCAATTCTTGATCCACAAGGTCAGCTACGACTTCCATACGTTTAACCGCCTTTTGAACCCCTTCAATTCCTTCAATCGCTTGAATATCTTTTCCTTTTAAGTTTCCGCCCCCACGAGCAGTCCCTTGATTATGTCTGCGGTCGATTTGCATCGAGAACGAAGAATTAATCGACTTAAACGTTTCTTTTGCAGCGGTATCCGTTGCGTGTTTTACGGCTAAACTACTAAGAGCCACCGTTGCCATACTAAATAAAATAAAGAAAATAATGAAGGTTTTAAACTTTTTTCTTGAGACATATGCCCAAGCATTTTGTATGATATTCATCTATTTTACCCCTCTTGCTTTCTTTAGTTTTCCATCTTCTAATTCCAACACTTCATCACTCGCAGTAGCTACTTGCGCACTGTGTGTCACTACGATGACGCATTTCCCACTTTCATGTGCTGCCATTTTTAAAATATCTATGATTTCTGAAGCTGTTCCTTCATCAAGGTTTCCAGTTGGTTCATCCGCTAAAATAATGGGCGCCTTTGAAACGAGGGCTCTAGCAATCGCAACCCGTTGTTGTTGCCCGCCTGATAGCTTCAATACATTACGATGAATTAACTCTTCGCCTAATCCTAATTTCAACAATATCTCTTTAGTTGCTTTTCCATTTACGAGTCTTACATTTTCAAGTGGTGTTAAATAATCGATTAAATTATAGTTTTGGAACACTAAGCAAATATGGTCACGACGATGTTCACTGTATGACCCTTGCGCAATATCTTGCCCATTGAAACACACTTTTCCTTTCGTTGGGCTATCTAGTCCTGCTAATAGCGATAAGAAAGTTGATTTCCCTGCTCCTGATTTCCCAACGACCGCATAGAATTTTCCTTCTTCAAAAGTAGCATTCAAATCATTCAACACATATTTTTGAGAATCCTCGTATCGATAATAAATATTTTCTAATGATAATACTGACATAAAAACACTCCTTAGTTCATTTGACTTAAAATTTTCTTCGGTTTCTTCATTAAGATAACGGCCGTACTAAATAGAACGGCTAATGCAATAATGATAAGCACAACTCCAATGGTTAGCCCTGCTTGCGTTAAGCTAAATTCAGGTAAGCTCGATTCAAATAATGATTTCACTTGGACTGGAATCTCATCCGAAGATAAGAGCCCCGTGTAAAATTGTTTCGCTACAAAGCTTCCCAACATAAGAGCAAAAATCGCACTCGTTGATGCAACGGTATAAAGTTCTAATAAGATTTGCGCAATAATTTCTTTTCTTGAAATTCCGACCGACATCAAAATTCCAAACTCATGAATTCGTTCTCTTAATGTAAATAATAAAATTAAAAACAAAACAATAACTGCTAATACAAATACGGAACTCGTCAACAATGTCATGAGCGATTTGAAATTTTGGATTGGAGAGGCTACCTGTTCAAATACTTGTTCATTTTTAGAAAGTTGCATCTCATCCCATTTGAGAGGAAGTTCTTTGACTCTTGTAATCACTTCTTCTAACTTTGATGGGTCTTTCACCGTAAAAATCGCACGATGAACGATTGCATTTGATTCCTCTTTTCCGATTAATAATTGACTCGTTTTATAATCCATATAGATACGATTTTCTGTTAAGTCACTCGTCAATCCTGTCGATTGCTCCGATAACTTCCCGTTGAAAATCCCAACAATTTCCACTGTTACTTCTTTACTGTTTACACTAGTATCTCCATTTTGGAAATTCTTTAATTTCATTTTGCTTCCTACGGTCCAATTGTTTTCTTTTGCAAGTTCTTCATGCACCAGTACTTTTCCAGTATCGTCCTTCGTTAACGCACGGCCTTCTTTCAGACTGAGTGCTCCGCTAGCAAAATTTAACTCCTGATTACTGGAGGTGACACCATGATAACCTACAAGTTCTCCCATATTTCCTTGATCGAGTTGAACCGCTTGTTCTCTTTCAACAGCTTTAGCATCTTCTAGTTGAGCGATGCCATCAAATTCATACTGCGCCTCTTTCACACCCTCAACTTGTTCCACTTGGGACAATTTCTTTTGTTCGATATTTCCATCTTGTAAGAGCGATTCTATTTGAAACCCCGAATTAGATAATTCTAATAGCTTCGTTTGAACCTTCCCTGTACTTTCTTGCATCGACAGTACCGCCAAGACGGCTGCTGTAATTAGCATCATGATGAAAAATAATATTCCTGTGCGAATCTTCTTGCGCACAAGATACGCACCTGCTCTCCTTTTCCAATCCATGTGCTCTCCCACTTCCTTTCCTATTCTGTACTATTAGTTTGCACTTCCAATATGAAACGAATATGAAACGAAATTCTTTTTTGAAATCATTCATTACCATATATGGTAAAGTTCTCTTTTTTGCATGCAAAAAAGGCTGGACAATTGTCCAGCCTTTCCTATTTAATAGCGTTCTTTCATTGCACGATCGATTTCGCGTTTCATATCTTTTTGCTTTAAGGCATCACGTTTATCGTAATTTTTCTTCCCTTTTGCAACGCCGATTAACAATTTCGCTACGCCATTTTTAATGTAAACCTTAAGCGGCACTACTGTATTTCCGGCTTGCTTAACTTGCTCTAATAAATAGTTGATTTGCTTTTTATGAAGCAATAATTTTCTCGTTCTTAATGGGTCATGATTGAATAGTGTCCCTTGTTCAAACGGACTAATATGGACACCTACCAGAAAAGCTTCTCCTTGCTTCAAGCTCACATAGCCATCTTTTAAATTGATACGCGCTTGACGAACCGATTTGATTTCTGTTCCAGTTAAGACCATCCCAGCTTCAATCGTTTCAAGAATGGTATAGTCATGACTTGCTTTTCGATTTTGTGCGAGCACTTTATCGTTCGTTCCTTTAGGCATTCACGAACCTCCTAGCGTCTTTTCTTTTTCGTTTTAATCGCTTTTTTAAAGCGTTGGCGACCTTTTGATTTTTTGCCCTTTTTAGAAGACTTTTCATCAAAGCGTTCACCTTTTCTTGGACGTTCCGTTTTGGCAAGTTTTGCATCTTCTACGAGTAGGAAATCGACTTCTCTAGCTTCCACATCTACTTTCACACATTTCACACGAACACGGTCACCGATACGGTAACTTACGCCTGTACGTTCCCCAAGTAAAATCATATGACTTTCAATAAAATTGAAGTAGTCTTGCTTCAAGTGAGAAATATGAATTAATCCTTCTACAGTATTGGCTAACTCGACAAACATTCCAAATTTTGTAACAGAGCTTACGATACCATCGAATTCCTCGCCAACCTTATCTTGCATGTATTCAGCTTTTTTCAATGCGTTCACATCGCGTTCAGCCTGTACTGCTAATCGTTCCATACGTGAGGATTGGTCTGCAACTTGTTGTAACTTATCTTCCAGAAGCGTTTCTTCTTTCTTCGATAAATGACCTGGATGTTTTCCGTAATGACGAATCATGCGATGGACGATTAAGTCAGGATAACGACGAATTGGCGAAGTAAAGTGCGTATAGTCTTCCGCTGCCAATCCATAGTGTCCTGTTGGCGTGATATCGTACTTCGCTTGTTTCATAGAACGAAGCATCATCGTCGATACTACCGCTTCATACGGTTCCCCACGTACCTCGCTTAATGCCTTTTGCAACTTCTTCGGTGTAATGGAATCATTCTTCCCTTTAATCGTAATTCCAAATGCTGTAATAAACTCTAAGAATCGTTGGAGTTTTTCGCTATCTGGATTTTCGTGAATACGATAGATAAATGGCACCTTCAATTGTTCATAGTGACGAGCCACTGTTTCATTCGCCGCAAGCATAAAGGACTCAA
>CAUTST010000054.1:0-10151 GCA_963540995.1 uncultured Streptococcus sp. | reverse complement strand
TTGCGGGGGTAAGACTATGAAGAAACAGAAAAGCACTGTTTCTTCTGTCTTACTACTATTTCACTTTGCTTGTTTCTCGCGGGTATCATCACTATTACCCAAAGGTTCTTCGTATTTTAATAGAAGAAGATGATTTATTTTACACTTAAAATCCCTTGAGAACCTCAAATGGTGAGTGAACCAGCCAAATAAATCTTTTGCTCTTTTCATTTTGAATCATCAGTGAAATCACAAGGCAATAACGAAATTTTCAAGGGGCTGTTTCATGATGCGCATCCTTCAAAAGAAATTAAGTTCAAATTTTCACTTTATAATCATTCTTTTTAATGATAAAATAAAAGTAACCAACTTTAGGAGGCACGTTTATGTTTTATAAGATAAAGAAGATGATTTTAGGATTCTTGGCCATTGCCAGCCTACTCCTTATTGCAGGCTGTCAGGCATCTACACAACAAGGTCCTAAGACTCCACAAGATTTAACAAAGAATCCACAAGGGACTTGGATGTGGACAGAACAACAATCGGCATTGCAAAAGGTATTCCTTGCAACAAATATCGAGCCCCGCGCTGCAGCATATATGTTGGATGACTTAGATGGAGTCAAAATGACGATGACGATTAAAGATAAGACAGTTGAATTGAAGTACCGTTTTGATTATCTGCGCATTTACGAAGATCAATATAAAGGGAAAGGCCTTTCGACTCCTGATTTCCAAACATACGTGCAACAGAAAACAGAAGACTTTAAAGCCTATGTAGAAACACTTCAACATACAAAGATTACAGTTGATGAAGCCAACTACGCTTACGACTATACGCTAACTGGAACGATTGATCCAGACAACCACACGATTACTTTCCCGGAAGTTCCAACATTCCTAAGCAAAATTGTCTTAGGCCCTACCTACAACCCACTAGAGGCCATAACGTATAATTATTCGGTAGACGGAAAACAAATGACCCTTTCTGCTGAAGGTAAAAACGACAACGGCTTGAAGCTTGTGATGCGTCTTCGCTTTAACTATGTGGAAGAGAATAACTAGAAGGAGTGATAGATGATGAAAATGATGAAAAAAATTTCGCTATGGACCATGTCGCTTCTAACTCTTCTATTCGTTGCAGGATGCGCAGAACAACAGCAACAACAAACGACTGCTGAAACGACAACAGAGGCTCCTACACCAGTCGCTCTGGAAGGTGAATGGCAAGCAATCGACTTTAGAGATACATTAGAACGTACATTTTTATATGCTTACAAGGACGCATATACTCGATTGAAAGTAACAGAGGCTTTCGAAGATGTCTCTCCTACTTTAACCATCGAGGGAACAAAGGTGACTTATACCTACACTGCAGATATGAATAAATACTTCGAGTTTTATGCTGAAGCCAATAAAGATAAAATAAAGGACAAAGCAGAAGCTGCTAAAGTCCTTGCTGCTGTTGCTCAAAAAAATATTAAAAAATCAGAAGACTTGTCCGGAACGTATAATGATGAAACCTATATCTTCAAAGGAAAACAAGAAGGTGGCGTTTTAGACACAAACGCAAAAACGATTGTATTCCCGGATGTTCCAAATATTTTTGGAATTCTCTCACTGTACATTTCTTCAAAAGAAGTCCCAATTACTTATCACTATGAGGTGAATGGGGATATTCTTACGATGACCGCTGAAAAGGTCTATAATGAAAATGGAATTCATTTGGTTTATCAAATGAAATTTAAGAAAGTGCAAAAATAATTGATTAAATGCATAATTAAAATACTCTAGAACCTTTTGGTCGTAATAGTTACGATAACTGCAACCCTAGCAAGCTTGCGATTATCATATGATTAACTTAGACAATGAAGACGCAGTAGACAAAAGGATTGACTTTCACTATCAAGTAGTTTGGTCAATCCTTTTTGTCCTTGCGGGGGTAAGACTACGAAGAAACAGAAAACCATTGTTTCTTTTGTCTTACTCCCAATTTATCTTCCTTATTTTTGCACAGTTATCATTACTATTACCCAAAGGTCCTTCGTATTTTAATAGATAAAGATTATTTGTTTTACACTTAAAGTCACTTGAGAAGTTCAAACGGTGAGTGAGCCAGCCGAATAAATCTTTAGCTCTTCTCATTTTGAACTCAACTTCAAACGCGTACCAAGTGCAGAAAAGAAATAGAAAGGAGACGCGACCATGTTTAAACAATACTTAAAACCATTATTGATTGCTGGCTGCTCTCTTTTAATGCTTGCCGGCTGCGGAAACCAAACCGCAACTACTACAACAACTGCTGCTCCTTCTAATCCTCTGGAAGGAAAATGGGAACAAATCGACTTCAGAAGTACACTCGAACGTGCCTTAGGATATAATGATTTTACAGAAGAAATTCCACGACGACTCATTTATTCTGATGCCTTCAAGGACGTGACACCTACACTAACGATTACAGGGGATTCTGCAGTATACGAACTGACAGCAACAACCAATGTGGCTATTGGCAACTTCTATGACTACGCGAAGGCTCAAAAGTTAACAAGTATTGAAGGAACCAAAGAACAATATATTAAAAATCAGTATAACGATTTGAAAAAGCAACTGGAAATTTATAACAATATGAAAGGCCCCCTCAGCTTTGAATTCAACGATGAAAAGTATGAAATCCATCAGACCTTAAAAGAAATTACCATTAACGAGAGCGCGGGTACGTTCGAATTCAAGAACGCACCAATGTTCATTGGTTTAGTAACATTCTCCAATGAGAAATTCGTAAAACCAGTAAGCTATAAATATTCCATTGAAGATGGAATTTTAACACTGACTCTTGAACAGCCTAAAACACTTAGTGGTGAAGAAAAGATTGTTGGCTACTTCACGATGCGTTTCAAAAAAGTAGCGGAATAACTTATCAAGACAGCTCTGAAAAAAAGAATGTAGTTTTACTACATTCTTTTTTGTTGTCCTATTTTCACTTTATAGTATTACGAAGAGCAATTTGCGTTTTTTATCACAAAGAGATATGATATAAGCATAAAACGATTAACTTTTAGGAGGTCCTTTTATGAAATACTGGACTAAAAAATATTGGCTAGGACCATTAACGATTTTATGTGCCCTCCTATTTGCAGGATGCACTACTTCAACGACAAACAACCAAACGGCTACACAAGAAACAACTATTGAAAAAACGGCTACGCTTGATGGTACTTGGGAATTAACCGATGTGAAGACTACTTTAAGAAAATCATTTGTCCTAAGAGGTTCCGACCCAATAAAGTACGCTTATGCGATTGATGATTTAGAGGACTGGAAACCACAACTCGTTATTTCAGAAAATATAGCTGAATTTAAATATAGCTATAATTTCACACGTTATTTCGAAAATCTGTATGAACATACTTATAAAAATTCTTTCCCAGATAAATCAGAATTCAAAACTGTTTTATACGAGGACTATGAAAAAGCAATTCAAATTTTTAAAGTGGCTCAAATCAAGTTGGACAAAGAAACAAACCAATTTGATTTCTCTCTTCCTGATGGGGCTGTCGATACTAGTAACAAAACGATTACTTTTAAAGAAACACCAATTCTTCTTATGACATTTTCTTTAGGGCTGACCATGCAACCAAATCGCTCAATCACTTATCAATATGAATTAGATGGGGATACCCTTGTAATCAGTGCTAGAGGAAATAATGAGCGTGACGTTTTAACAACAATGAAAATGACATTCAAGAAAGTAACAGAATAGAAAGGAGCCTTCACATGTATAAAAAAATGACAAAAAAATTAACGGTGTGGATTGCTTTCCTTTCACTTCTACTTCTAGCAGGTTGTGCAGGAAAACAAGAAGAAACCACTGTAGCTCAGACTGAAGAGACCACTGAAACTGCCAAAAAGGAAGTCTCTTTAGATGGAAAATGGAAGATTTATAATTTACGTGAAAGTCTAGAAAGCATCCTAATATACTATAATTCGGTTAATCAATTGAACGGATCACTCATTATGCTCTTTGCTGCTGAAAAAGCAACGATTGCTTCTGAACTTACGATTAATGGTAATACCGCTGAATATCATGGAGCCTATGATATGAATCTTAGCTTTGAAGCATACTACGATAGTGAGTTTAAAGATCAAAATATTTCAAAAGAAGAAGGACTCAAACGATATCAGAGCTACGTTGAATTTCTTTTCAAAAAATTCCCTGATGCAGTCGGTGGTCTTTCAGAGGACAAGCAGACTCTCGATGGAACGATTAAAAACGGAAAAGTAGATACACAAGCAAAAACCATTACTTTCACTGCTCCGATTTTCTTTGCAGGTGATATAAGAGCAACACCTGCTGTTCTAAGCGAAGCTCCTGTCACATATTCGTATTCCATCGAAAATGATATTCTAACGTTAACAGTCAGTGGTTCTGACAGTATTTATAATTTCCCAATAACAATTGTCCTTCAGTTCCAAAAAGTTCAAGAATAAATAAAAGGAATGTAGTTTATACTACATTCCTTTTTTCCTTCTACTTTCCTCCTTAAATGGAGGCAAAACTGTGAGTCGATATCGACTAAAATGCTTGCCATTTTCTTAAAATGGAGCTCTACATTGGTTGTGTTTCCATAAAAGACGAAGGCCCTTTGGGTTATAGTAATGATAACCGCGACAAACAAGCAATGTGAACTAGAGCGGGTTAAAGTTTCCAACTTTTACCCGCTCTTTGAAGCTTGCTAGGAGTTGAGACTTAAGGCTCAACCCGGTGTAGCAGTTATCATTACTAAAACAACCTAAAGGGCCGAAAGTATTTTTATGGAAACACCGTTTCCTACTTAATATAGCCTTGGCTTTGAAGGAACTCGCGAGCAACGGTTTCTGCGGACTTGCCCTCTACCCCCACTTCATAGTTCATGCGACTCATCTGTTCTGCTGTAATCTTTCCAGCTAAAACGTTCAACACGCCTTCCAATTCCGGATGTTGTTTTAACAACGCCTCTTTCATTAAAGGTGCACCTTGATAAGGTGGGAATAATTGTTTGTCATCTTCTAACACCACTAAGTCGTAGCGTGTGATTTCTGCGTCCGTAGAATACGCGTCGGTGATTTGAATATCTCCCGATTGAATCGCTTGGTAACGCAGGCTTGGTTCCATTGTGGCGACGTTTAAGTTCAATCCGTATACCTTTTGAAGGCCACGGTTTCCATCTTCACGGTCATTGAATTCCAGCGTGAATCCGGCTTTCAATTGCCCTTCGACTTTCTTCAAGTCCGAAATCGTCTTGAGTCCGTATTTTTCGGCGATGGCTCTTGGGACCGCAACGGCATACGTATTTTGATACTCCATCGGTTTCAAGAACGCCAATTCGTCTTGTTTCAAGATGCCTTCTTTGGCCATTTCATACACTTCTTCAGGATCATGCGACACTTTCGGTGCTGGCTTCAACAAGCTTTCCGTAATCGTTCCTGTGAATTCTGGGTAAATGTCGACGTCCCCATTTTTCAAGGCTTCATATAGAAAGGATGTCTTCCCGAAGTTCGGCTTCACTTCGACCTTCAGATTCGTATTTTCCTCAATCAAGAGTTTATACATATTCGCTAAAATCTCTGGCTCGGGGCCTAATTTTCCAGCAATAATCAGGGTTTGTTGCCCCATCGAAGGCATCATCCCTGAAACGAAAGACGCTCCAAGTCCGGCAAATAGGACGATAAAGGTTGCGAAAATCGTTTTTAATTTGGCATGTTCCATCCATTTCAACAAGGTGCTAAACGCAATTGCCAGAAGCGCTGAAGAGATTGCTCCAATTAAAATCAAGCTAGCATTGTTACGGTCAATCCCAAGAAGGATGAACGAGCCAAGCCCCCCTGCCCCGATTAAGGCTGCAAGCGTCGCTGTACCGATGATGAAGACCGCAGAGGTGCGAACGCCTGACATGATGACGGGCATCGCGATTGGTATCTCAAACTTCTTCAATCGTTCCCACTTCGTCATCCCAAAGGCAATGGCTGCCTCTTCTAAGCTTGGGTCAATCCCTTCGAGTCCCGTAATCGTATTTTGTAAAATCGGGAATAACGCGTAAATCACAAGCGTTGTGAGTGCTGGGACCGTTCCAATTCCCATAAATGGAATAAAGAGGCCTAATAGCGCTAGTGACGGAATTGTTTGGAAGATTCCTGCCACTTGAAGGACAAATGCCGCAGAGCGCTTGTATGAGCTTAATACAACCGCTAATGGAACAGCCACCACAATCGAAATCAGTAAGGCTAAGAGCGAGAGTTGTAAATGTTGTCCTAATGCGACTGTCCAGTCGCTAAAACGCTCTTGGAAGGTCGTTACGAGATTATGCATGAACGACACCTCCTTTGAACAATTCTGCGACAAATTCCGTTGCAGGACGCTCCAGAATTTCAGAAGGGGATGCAACTTGTTGGATTTCTCCATCTTTTAAGACCGCAATCCGGTCAGCCAACTTCAAAGCTTCATCAGTATCATGTGTGACGAAAATCGTCGTCATCTTGAACTCCCGGTGCAATGCTTTTGTAAGTTCCTGTAGTTGCTTACGAGCGATGGCATCTAAGGCCGAGAACGGTTCGTCCATAAGTAGCGTCATAGGCTTGGCAATCATCGCTCTGACAATGCCTACCCGTTGTTGTTCTCCACCAGAGAGTTCACTTGGAAGGCGTTTGGCATAATCGTCTGCAGGAAGGCCTACCTTGTCGAGTAGTTCCTTTGTTTTTGCCGCGATTTGCTCCTTCTTCCACCCTTTCATTTCCGGAATCAGCGCGATATTTTCCGCTACTGTTAAGTTTGGAAACAGCGCGATTTGTTGAAGGACATACCCCGTCTCTAATCGTAATTTTCGTTCGTTATGTTCTTTGATTCGTTTTTCGTTTAAATAAATATTTCCATCAGTCGGTTCAATCAACTGGTTGATCATCTTCAACATGGTTGTTTTCCCTGAACCGGATGGCCCCACTAACACCATAAATTCGCCGTCTTTTATGGTCAGATTCACGTCTTTTAAAACGAGCTTCTCATCATAGCGTAAGGCGACATTTTTATACTCAATCATTCTAACCCTTCTTTATTGGTAATTTGTTTTCACTATCGATATCCTTTATTTGATTGCTTTATACTCTACTTCCAAGCCCTTTTGTACGGCTGGACGTTTTGCGATGCGGTCAGCCCATTCATTCAAATGTTTATAACTTTGCGCATCTAAGAATTCCGCAGAATTTTTATAGAGTTTGTCTTGAACGAGTTGGCCGTACCATGACCAGATGGCGATATCGGCAATCGTATATTCGTCTCCTGCGATATAAGGGCGTTTGTCCAATTCTTTGTCGAGCAAGTCTAATTGGCGTTTAGCTTCCATCGTGAAACGGTTAATCGCATATTCGATTTTTTCTGGAGCATAGTTGAAGAAGTGTCCAAACCCTCCACCTAAGAATGGTGCTGCTCCTGTTTGCCAGAAGAGCCAGTTTAAGACTTCTGTACGTTTAGCAGTGTCTTGCGGAAGGAATTTTCCGAATTTTTCTGCTAAATAAAGCAAGATATTCGCTGACTCAAAGACGCGAATCGGCTCATCCCCTGAACGGTCTAAGAGTGCTGGAATCTTCGAGTTCGGATTCATCGCCACAAAGTCGCTCCCGAATTGATTCCCATCCATAATCGAAATCTTGAATAAATCATAGGCTGCCTTGTCGACTCCTGCTCCGAGTAATTCCTCCAGCATAATCGTCACTTTAACCCCATTTGGAGTCCCTAGAGAATAAAGTTGTAAATCCGTATCCCCCACTGGTAATTTCTGTTCAAAACGAGCTCCTGCTGTTGGACGATTAATTCCTGAGAACTTTCCTTGGTTCGAATCGGCTGCGCTCCAAACGCGTGGTAATTGATATTTTGACATGATGTTTCCTCCTCGAGTCTTCTTTAGAATTATTTTAACATGACTCTTCCTTAGTCTTTGCACCATCTGCTTATGAATACTTTCTCAAGCAGAAACTTTTGTAAATAATTTTTTTAATGCTACAATAAATCAAACAAAAAAAGGAGGTCTTCTTATGTCATTAGAAGAACAATTACAAAAAGCATCAGGTGCTGCAAAAGAATTATTAGGGAAAGTTACTGGTGATCAAAACACTGAAACAGAAGGTTCTGTAGAAGAAAATTTAGCAAAAGCAAAAGAAGTGTTCGAAAACGTTAGAGAAGGCGTTGCAGGCGCAGTAGAAGGAATTAAAAATACTTTCAACAAAAAATAGAGCCTAACAAATAAGAGCCGCTACAATGTAGCGACTCTTATTTTATTTAATTGAACTCAATCTTGTTATTTTTTAATTTCAACTTTATTATCTGATAAAATTTTAACTCCCCCATGAAATTCCGGACATACTATAATTACTTCAGTTGATTTCCCATTATCTATTATATTTTGTTGATCAATAGTGGCTAGAACTGTTTCTGTATTAACTTCTGCACCTTCCTTAATATTTAAGTTAATGAAACTTCCTTTCAACTCTACTGTGTCTAATCCTATATGAATTAATACAGACACTCCATTTTCATCTTTTAAAGTAAGCGCATGATATGTTGGGAAAATACTCTCTACTATACCATTGACTGGAGAATATAGTTTGTCACCCTTAGGAAGAACTGCAAATCCAGATCCTACCATCCCTTTTGAGAAAACCTCATCTGGTACTTTATTTAGCGAAATCACTTCGCCAGAGATTGGAACTGAAAGAATCACTTTTTCAAATTCATCAAAATCACTTGAGATACCATCTTCCATTAGACCATCAAATGCTTCTCTCACTTGAGGCACATCTAATCCCACAATAATTTGATAAGCATCACCATGCTTTACTACACCATGTGCGCCATATTTTAAGAATTCTGTATCTTGACTTACTTTATTTACATCAACTACCTGAATTCTTAATCGAGTCGCACAGTTATTAACAGTTTTAACATTGTTTTTTCCACCAAAAGCTTTTAAGAATCCAGCAGCTTGGTACTTAAATCCGCTATTTTGGTTCATTTCTTTACTTTCTTTTTTATTTTTATAATCACTCTTAGTAAATAGCTGAACCTCTTCTCCTCCTCTACCTGGAGTTTTCAAATCAAATTTTTTAATCAAGAACGTAAATACAATAAAGTAGACTACTATTGAAACAGCTCCAACTAAGAACATATTAATGAAAGTGCTAGAGTGGTTTGTCCATAACGGAATAAATGTTGATGTTGCGGCTTCAATCAATCCGCCACCAAAGTTTCCTACCGTTCCAACTGCATAGCTAATTGAAGCGAAAGTAGCAGCTAGCCCTGCATGGACAAAGAATAATGCAGGAGCAATAAATAAGAATGTATAATCGAAAGGTTCAGTAATTCCTGCGAAAATAGATGTTAGTAATCCTGGAACAATTAAAGCTAACAGTTTCTTTCTATTTTCTTTTTTAGTCGTTGCATAGAACGCTAATGCAATTCCTGGAATACCAAAATAATTAGATAATCCTTGTAATGCGAATCCACCAGCTGGGAATAATTGTTTTAGATTCTCAGTAGATGCAGCAAATTCTTTCAAATGTTCAAACCAATATAATGTTGTTCCCCCTTCTACAACTGCTGGTCCAAATTGGAAAGGCGCATAGATAAAGTGATGTAAACCAGTTGGTAAAAGAGCTTTTTCAAGGAAAATATAAAGGAATACACCAAGCGAACCTGATTTAGCTAAGAATCCTGAAAAATGATAAACTCCATGTTGTAAAATCGGCCAAACCCAAGCAAATAAGATTGCTACTGGAATTAAAATTATAAATCCAACGGCGCCAACCAATGATGAGCCTTGAAAGATGCCTAACCAATCTGGTAATTTCTTTTCAAAGTACTTATTGTGAACCCACACAATAATCGATGAGACAATGATTGCACCTAGTACTCCTGTATCAAGAGTTTTAATCCCTCCAATAAATGTTAGACCTGAACCGGCTACTTCTGGATCAATACTAAAATCTACACCGAAAACATCTCCAAAATTACTAAGTATAGCGGATAAGAATGACTGAAATGTCATATAAAGTACAAATGCTTCTAATACCGCTCTACCTTTTGCTTTATTGACTAATCCTAACGGTAAACCAATTGCAAACAAAATTGGCATATTATTAAATACAGTC
>CAUTST010000053.1:0-10473 GCA_963540995.1 uncultured Streptococcus sp. | reverse complement strand
TATTCTTACAGCATGTGGACAAACAACAAAAACTGATGCAACAACAACAAACGTATCAACTACACAATCAGCAGTTGAAGAAAAGAGTGAAGTGACTCTTACAAATGGAAAAGAAGACGTAACAGTTAAGACAAATCCAAAGAAAATCGTTGTATTTGATTTAGGGATTGCGGATACGATTCGTGAACTTGGATTTGTTGATCATATCGTAGGAATGCCGTTAAAAACATTGCCTACTTACTTAAAAGATTTACCATCAAGTATTCAATCAACTGGATCAATGGTGGAGCCTGATATCGAAGCCATCGCTGCATTAGAACCAGACCTTATTATCGCTTCAGGGCGTACGATTAAATATTTAGACCAATTAAAAGAAATTGCTCCAACTGTTATTTTCTCAGTAGACCAAAAAGACTACTGGACTTCTGTTTCTAAAAACATCGGCTTAGTAGCATCGTTATTTGGGAAAGAAGCTGAGGCAAAAGCAGCAGAAGAAATTAAATCATTAGAAGCTTCTATTAAGAAAATTGCAGAAGTTAACGAAAAGTCTAATGATAAAACATTAACCTTAATGCTTAACGAAGGTAAGATGTCAGCGTTTGGTGCGGATTCACGTTTTGCATTCCTATATCAATCACTTAAATTCAAAGCTACTGATGCAAAAATTGAAGATAGCAAACATGGCCAAGAAATGAGTTTTGAAGGAATTAAAGAAATCAATCCAGATACCATCATTCTGCTTAATAGAACGTTAGCTATTGGTGGAGATAATTCAAACGCAGATACTGTATTAAATAATGAATTGTTCAAAGAGACTAATGCTGTAAAAAATAATCGAGTGATTCAATTGACGTCTGACTTATGGTATTTAAGTGGCGGTGGATTGCAATCTACTAAATTAATGATTGAAGATATTCAAAAAGCACTTCAATAATGAACTGTAATAGCTATATTTATTTGAAAAGAAAAGAGGTGTACCGCATTGCGGTACACCTCTTAGTTTATTCTAAAGCATCTGCTTCAGTAACTTCTAGAATTACTGGAAGAATCATTGGATGACGTTCTGTTTTCTTGAATAAGAACGGTCCTAACACATCCGTAATTTTGTTACGTAATACACGTTCGTTTAATACTTCTTCTGAATCTGCCAAGAGTTCTTCAAGTTCATCACGAAGAATGGCTTGTGCTTCGTTAAGAAGTTGTCCTGATTCTTTCATGTAGATAAATCCACGAGAGAGCATATCGGGACCTGCTACTAACTCACGGCTTTCGTAGTCAACAGTGGCTACACAGATGACTAAACCATCTTGTGAGAGAGTCTTACGATCGCGAAGAACGATATTTCCGATATCTCCGATTCCATTTCCATCGACATAAACATCTCCAGCAAAGAAGTGACCCGCTCTACGTGCTGAGTCAGCAGTAACTGCAAGAACATCACCATTGCTTAAGATAAATGAGTTTTCTTTTGGAATTCCTACTTGAGTCGCAAGATTTGCTTGAATCTTCTGCATACGATATTCACCATGGACTGGAACAAAGTATTTAGGCTTCATTAAGCGAAGCATTAATTTTTGTTCTTCTTGAGAACCGTGCCCAGATGTGTGAATATTGTTTACTTTACCATGAATCACTTCAGCACCAGCTTCTGAAAGAAGATTGATGACGCGGTTAACGCTTGAAGTGTTTCCTGGGATTGGTGAACTAGAGAAGATTACTGTATCACCAGGTTGAATTGAGATTTGGCGGTGAGTCCCATTTGCGATACGACTAAGCGCCGCCATTGGTTCCCCTTGAGAACCTGTACATAAAATAATGACTTTCTCAGAAGGGTATTGGTTAATCTCACGCCCATCGATAAACGTATCATCTGGAGCTTTGATATAACCTAATTCACGAGCAGTGCGGAAGCTGGCTTCCATACTACGTCCAAATACAGCTAATTTACGACCAGTTGCTACAGCCACATCCGTTACTTGTTTTAGACGAGAAACGTTTGATGCGAATGTCGCAAAAATGATACGGCCATCCACGCGTTGGATAATTTCTTTAATGGATTTACCAACGACTTGTTCAGATTGAGTAAATCCAGGTACTTCAGAGTTTGTACTGTCTCCTAAAAGAACAAGAACGCCTTCTGAACCAATTTGTGCCATACGGTGAAGGTTTGCTGGTTCTCCCACTGGAGTGAAGTCAAACTTATAATCACCTGTGAACACGATGTTACCTGGAGGAGTCTTAATCACAATCCCAAATGCATCTGGAATAGAGTGGGTAGTGCGATAGAAACTTACTTGTGTTTTACGGAATTTAATTACGCTGTCTTCATCAATTTCGTGAAGGATAGCATCTCTTAAAAGTCCATGTTCTTCTAATTTATTTCGAATTAAAGACATCGCAAGTTTTGTTGCATAAATAGGGATGTTCGCTTGTTTAATTAAGAAAGGAATCCCACCAATATGGTCTTCGTGTCCGTGCGAAATAAATAGACCTTTTACTTTATTAATATTTTGAACGATATAACTGTAATCGGGAATCACATAGTCGATTCCAAGTAAATCATCCTCAGGGAATTTAATACCGGCATCCAAAATGATGAGTTCATCTTGGAATTGAACGCCATATGTGTTTTTACCGATTTCACCTAAACCGCCAAAAGCAAATACGCCCGTTTCGTTATTTTTAATATTTGGCTTCATGTTACTTGAACACCGTTAATTTAAACTCAGGATTTTGTTTTTCGTAAGCTAAGTGTTTTTCATCTAGCTCTTGGATAAACTCTACGTTGTATTCAGTATTTTCATCTACAAGGCGGCGGGCTTCTACCTTGTCGCTAGCTTCAATATATAAAGCTAGTGTGTTCTCACGACGTGGAGCTTCCGTTTTAGTTGGTTGGTAAGTAATTTTAAAAATCATGTACGTACTCCTTTAAATTTTTTTCATAATGTTTCTATCATATTTTATCATAGAATGCCTATTTTTTCATAATCTTAAAGGCTGATGAGGGCTTCTTTTTCCAATTTTAATAGTAATTCTTTTGGACTCGAGAGTGGTTTAGGGTTCACTTCAGATTTTTTCTCGCCAAATTTGAAATAAATGGTATTCCAATTTCTGTTTTTGGCGCCTTTAATATCATTAATAAGATCATCGCCAATCATCCAGAAGTCGTTTGCGCTAACATCTGGAAAAAGGTGTTCCACATTCTTAAAGGCTTCCGCTTGTGGTTTTGGAACACCCGTTGTCTCTGAAATAAAGATTCTAGAAGAGTCAAACCATTTTTCTAATCCAAGAGATGTAATTTTTTTAGATTGATGGCTCGTAGGACCATTTGTTAGAAGAACAAGAGTAGAGTGGTTTGCTACTTTGTCGAAAAAGTGATACCAATCTTTATCTAATTCGATATGATCCATCACATATTGATAAGTTTCCTTAAAACGGATAACCGATTCATTAGAAGAATCGAGGCCAAGAGCCGAAAGTGTATTTTCAACACGAGAAAAGTGATTCTCTTCTAAAGTGATTTGTCCCTTTGTAAATAATTCAAATGCAATTTCACTCTTTTCTTGATAAATCTTGTATACATCCATATCCGTCGAAAATCTAGGGTAGCATTTCTTTAAGGTTGTTAAAAAGACTTGCTGTTTTGAATAGAGTGTATCATCTAAATCGAAGACTAAAATGGGTGTCTTATTCGCCAATGACAACCGCTCCTTTAGGGATATACATTGGTTGTGTTTTATTAATATGGTCGTAGAACATGACACCGTTTAAATGGTCAATTTCGTGTTGGACAACGATGGATTCATAGTCTGTTAATGTACGTACAAATTCATCACCGTTCACATCTTGATATTTGACAGTGACACGTTCACTGCGAAGGACGATTCCTGGTACATCACGTTCTACTGAAAGGCAGCCTTCACCCTCTTTGAGGCAAGCTTTCTTCACGGATTCACGCATAATACGAGGGTTGATCCATACTTCGTTTAAAATGGGTTCTTCATCTTCAAATCCAGGAACGAGAAGAGCAATCATTTGAATGGATTTACCAAGTTGAGGTGCTGCGAGACCAACACCAGCACGTAATTCATACTTTTCAGCAATTTCTGGATTTTGACTATTATGTAAGAACTCTAACATTTCTTTAGCAAGTTCTTGTTGTTCCTGCGTTAGTGGGAAAGTTAGCTTTTCAGCACGTTTTCTAAGTGCAGGATGTCCCTCTAACACGATATCTTTCATTGTAATCATGGTTAACTCCTTTATTGGTTCATAAATCTGTTTCTAAGTATACCATTTTTCGCCCTAGAAACCAATTAGGGCCTTTGTTTTTGTAATTTTTTCATAAGCGAAAAGAGAATACTATAAATGACTTTCAACTTCTGTTACAATAGAAAAGAAATACGTGTAAAGGAATGGATAATATGCTTTTTTGGAAGAAACAATCAAAACCACAAGAAACAAATGAATCTGTTTCTCTTGATAAAGAGAATATTCCTCAACATATTGCTGTCATTATGGATGGTAACGGTCGTTGGGCAAAGAAACGCAATCTTCCTAGAATTGCGGGACATAAAGAAGGCATGAGTACAGTAAAACGAATCGCAATTGCTGCTGATGAATTAGGAGTTAAGGCGATGACTTTATATGCATTTAGTACAGAAAACTGGAAACGTCCAACGGAAGAAGTTAGTTTCTTAATGAAACTACCAGGGGATTTTTTTGGAACATTTATGCCTGAACTTCAAGAAAGAAATATGAAAATCCAACTGATCGGATTTATTGATGAATTACCAGAATCAACAAAACAAGTAGTGCTAAAAGCCGTCGAAGATACAAAAAATAATACGGGTATGGTATTAACGTTTGCTCTCAATTATGGCTCACGTGCTGAAATTATCGAAGCAACGAAGACACTTGCAAGACGTGTGGACGCTGGGGAATTAGCTGTTGATGATATCGATGACGCTTTATTCGAACGTGAATTACAAACGAGTTTCCTAGGAGAGTTACAAGATCCAGATTTAATGATTCGTACAAGCGGAGAAGTACGACTAAGTAATTTCTTATTGTGGCAATTGGCGTATAGTGAATATTACTTTACAGATATTTTCTGGCCAGATTTTTCAGAAGATGATTTACATAAAGCGATTCTAACTTATCAAGGAAGACATCGTCGTTATGGAGGTCTTGCATAGATGAAACAACGTGTGATTACTGCAATCATTGCTCTTGGTATATTTTTACCAATACTTTATGTCGGTGATATTTGGTTACGTACGCTACTAGCGCTTTTAGCAATTGTTGGGATTTATGAATTCTTCCAAATGAAAAAAATGAATATTTTTTCAATAGAAGGCTCTCTCACAGTACTTGCTACATTGTCATTTTTATTTTCACAAAAACCATTAGTCGCTTTGCCACGAGGAATTGATTATTTCTTCTTTTATTTCTTAATTGTAATGCTACTGATGACAATAACCGTATATAAGAGTGATCGTTTTTCTTATGAAGATGCGGCATTTTGCTCGCTCATTTCTTTATACGTTGGTGGTGGATTTTCTGGAATTCTATTTGTCAGAAGTATTAGTTTTTTGATGGCAATTTTTGTCTTCATAGTTATTTGGGGGACTGATTCATTCGCGTATTTAGCTGGACGAAAATTTGGAAAACATAAACTAGCTCCAGATATTAGTCCAAATAAAACTATTGAAGGTTCAATTGGCGGCGTTCTCGGTTCTGTATTACTAGGATTACTAGTGGTTCCGTTTTATAACCCCGTTAAATTCACGGTATTTGAATTTGTACTCTTAATGATTTGTTTATCCATTTTTGGACAATTAGGAGACTTAGTAGAGTCTGCTTACAAACGACAATTTAACGTAAAAGATTCTGGAAACTTTTTCCCAGGGCATGGAGGAGTTTTGGATCGTTTTGATTCAACGTTCTTTGCAATGCTTATGTTCCAAATCGTATACAAATTCTTTGGGGATATTTAAAAGAGGTGAAGTCATTGCAAGGAGTTATTGCATTTTTATTTGTATTTAGCATCATCGTGATTATTCATGAATTTGGTCATTACTATTTTGCAAAAAAAGCGGGAATATTAGTCCGTGAATTTGCAATTGGTATGGGACCGAAAATCTTCCAAGTTCGTAAAGGTGAAACAGTGTATACACTTCGCTTATTACCAATTGGTGGATATGTACGTATGGCAGGACACGATGAGGATGAACAAGAAATTAAACCCGGAATGATGATTACAATCGTTCTTGATAGTGAGAATGTTGTTCAAAAATTAAACTTTGACGATAAAATCATTATTGAAAATTCTGTCCCTTTCCAAATTGAAGATGCAGATTTGCATAAGGATATGTCATTAACTGGATACTTCATTAATTCAGAAGAGAAGGTTACATTATCGGTTTCGAAAACTGCAACGATTGTTGAGTCCGATGGAACAGAGGTTGTTGTGGCACCAGTTGAGCGTCAGTTCAATTCAGCAACATTATGGAACAGAATTAAAACAAACGCTGCTGGTCCGATGAACAACTTTATTTTATCGATTGTAGTGTTTATCATTGTTGGGTTCATGCAAGGTGGAGTTCCATCCAATGATGCGATAATCGGACAAGTCACTGACAATTCAGCAGCTCAAGTAGCAGGCCTAAAGGAAGGGGATAAAGTCATTTCCATTGATGGAGTTGAAATTCATTCTTGGGATGAAATGACAAATATTGTTCGTTCCAGTGCGGATAAAGCCTTATCTGTTTCGATTGAACGTGACGGAAAAACTCAGGAAGTCCAAGTAACACCAAAAGCTGTAGAAGCATCAGACGGTTCAAAGGTAGGACAATTTGGAGTTACAAGAGTTCTTAAGAATGATATTCTGTCAATTATTGCTTATGGCTTTACGCAAACAGTCACTGTCGTTGTCTTAGTTCTTTCTGCATTAGGGTCACTCTTTACACGCGGATTTAATTTAAATCAACTCGGGGGACCAGTTGCTATTTATTCTATGACTTCGCAAGTTGCTAAAAATGGATTCCTTGATTTGTTAGCATTCATGGGAATGATTAGTGCCAACCTTGGTGTAATGAACCTTTTACCGATTCCAGCATTAGACGGTGGGAAACTAGTTCTAAATGTGATTGAAGGAATTCGAAAGAAACCACTCGATCCTGAAAAAGAAGGGTATTTAACGATTGCAGGAGCAATTTTCCTCTTTGCCTTAATGCTTCTTGTAACATGGAACGATATTATGAAATTATTTAATTAAACAAGAGAGTGTCTCTACGATGGTGGAGCACTCTTCTTATGTAATAAAAAAGGAGGAAACCATGAGTCAATCACAAAAAGATTTAATGAAAAAAGTGATTGAGCAATTTAATATTGCTGACACAAGTATTTTTTCTCCAGAATTTGATGAAGCAAAATTAGTTCGAATTGACATCTCGAAGTTGGATAAAACATGGACATTCCACATCCATAATCCAGTCATTTTTTTGTATGAAAAGTTCAGACTATTTACCGATGCCCTGAATGACACTTACCGACAATTCGGTGGAAGAGCAGTCATTACAACGGACGATGGCGTACAGGTTACTGAAGAACTAGTTGAATCCTATTGGGAATATGTCCTAGAGACATTAAAGGATGAATCTGCAGTTTCTCATCAAATTTTAGCGGATCAAACCCCAAAATATGAGAAAAATCAAATTCAACTACATTGTCCAAATGAATTAACAAAGACACACTTAACGAATAATTGTGTTCCAAAAATTCAACAGGCTTATATGGAAGCTGGATTCCCTAAATTAGGCATTCAAATCCATGTAGATGGTGAGTTGCAGGAGAGATTAGCTGAAGAATTTATCCAAAAAGAACAGCAAATTGAGCAAGCTTTTAATGAAGCTCAAAAAGCAGCACAACTAGTGGCGTCGCAAGCACCACAAAGAAAATCAGCCAATCCTAACTCTTCTAAACCAGAAGGCGTCATTTACGGTAAGCCAATCAAGTCCAATAGTGAAGTTCGTGCACTTGCAGATATTTTTGAAGAAGAGCGCAATGTTGTTATCGAAGGTAAGATTTTTGATATCGAACTTCGCCGAGGAAAAGCAAAAGGGAAGTTGTTTGGAAATATTAAATTAACGGACTATACTTCTTCCATCAGTGCGACTTTATTCCCATCAACTCCTGAAGATGAACAAGCTCTTGAAGGTTTGAAAAAAGGTACTTGGGTTAGAGCGTTTGGGACTATTGAAGTGAATAAATTCTCTCAAGAATTAGGTATGATTATCCGAGATATGAATGCTATAACTCACGAAGGTAGAAAAGATACAGCAGAAGGCGAAAAACGGGTTGAATTGCATATGCATACAAATATGTCTGTGATGGATGCAACAAATGCCCCAAGTGATCTGATTAGTCAAGCGGCTAAATGGGGACACAAAGCTATTGCGATTACCGACCATGCGAACTTGCAGGCTTATCCAGAAGCTCATGGTGCTGGTAAGAAAAACGGGATTAAGATTCTGTACGGTTTAGAAGGAAATATTGTTGATGATCACGTTAACGTGGCTTATAATCCCCAACATATTCTCTTAGAAGATGCGACTTATGTTGTTTTCGACGTGGAGACAACAGGTCTTTCTGCGATTTATGACAGTATTATTGAACTTGCAGCTGTGAAAATGAAAAATGGTGTTGTGATTGATAAGTTTGAAGAGTTTATCGATCCAGGTCATCCTTTATCTGCAACCACAATCCAGTTAACCGGAATTACGGACGACATGGTTAGTGGTTCTAAATCCGTTGAACAAGTTTTAAAAGAGTTCCACGAATTTTCTAAAGATTGCATTCTTGTTGCGCATAATGCAAGTTTTGATATGGGCTTCTTAAATACAGGATACGAAAATGTGGGGATTCCAAAAACAAATCAACCAGTAATCGATACTCTGGAATTATCTCGTATGCTTCACCCACAACTGAAGTCTCATCGTTTAAATACTTTAGCGAAACGCTATAATGTTGCACTAGAGCAACATCACCGTGCCGTGTATGACTCTGAGACGACGGGGTACTTATGCCATATCTTCTTAAAAGAAGCAGCGACAGAACATAATCTGTTGTACCACGATGAATTAAACACCAATATTCATCCGGAAGAAGTCTTTAAGAACGGACGTCCATTCCATGCGACGATTTTTGCAAAAGACCAAGCTGGTTTGAAAGAATTGTTCAAGGTCGTCTCTCAATCCAATATTGAGTATTATTACCGTGTTCCGCGTATTTTAAGAAGTATGCTTTCAAGCCGTCGTGGTTCTTTCTTACTAGGGTCAGGATGCGCTGAAGGGGAAGTTTTCGAAGCGATGATGCAAAAAGGATATAACGAGGCTAAAGAAAAGGCTAAATTTTATGATTATATTGAAATTATGCCGAAAGCCATCTATCGTCCTTTAATCAAAAAAGAATTAATTCGTAATGAGCATCACTTAGAAGAAATTATTCAAAACTTAGTTCGTCTTGGAGAAGAGCTAGGAAAGCCTGTTGTAGCAACGGGGAATGTTCACTACTTAAATCCTGAAGATAAGATTTATCGGGAGATTCTTCAGACTTCATTGAATAACGGTGTTCCCCAAGAATATCCAGATGCACATTTAAGAACGACAGACGAAATGCTGAAAGAATTTGCTTTTCTTGGAGAGGAAAAAGCTTATGAAGTTGTCGTGACAAACTCGAATTGGGTTAACGATCAATTAGAAGAAATCACTCCGGTGAAGGACGAATTATTCACTCCGAAAATCGAAGGTGCAGCAGACGAAATCACCAAATTGAGCTACGATAAGGCACATGAATGGTATGGGAATCCTTTGCCGAAAATTGTTGAAGAGCGTATTCAAAAAGAATTGAAGAGTATTATTGGTAACGGATTTGAAGTGATTTATTTGATTTCACAAAAACTCGTGTTGAAGAGTAATCAAGATGGATACTTAGTTGGTTCCCGTGGTTCAGTTGGTTCGTCCCTTGTTGCGACATTAACTGGAATTACCGAAGTGAATCCGTTAGCGCCACATTATCGCTGTCCGCAATGTCAGTTATCAGAGTTCTTCAATGATGGTTCTGTAGGTTCTGGTTTTGACTTACCTGAGAAGAACTGTCCTCGTTGTAATACTCGAATGACTAAAGACGGCCATGATATCCCGTTTGAAACCTTCCTTGGGTTCTATGGAGATAAAGTTCCCGATATCGATTTGAACTTTAGTGGAGAATATCAACCACACGCGCATAACTATACGAAAGTACTGTTTGGTGAAGATTATGTTTATCGTGCAGGTACAATCAGTACAGTTGCTGATAAGACGGCCTTTGGGTATGTAAAAGGATATGAGCGTGACTTAGGCCTAGAGTTCCGCCAAGCAGAAATCGAACGCTTAGCAAGCGGATGTACTGGAGTAAAACGTAGTACTGGTCAGC
>CAUTST010000052.1:0-10537 GCA_963540995.1 uncultured Streptococcus sp. | reverse complement strand
CGAATGTTGCGACAGCTTTCCCGCCTTTAAACGATGCAAACAGTGGAAAGGTATGACCGAGAACTGCAAAAGATGCAATCCAAAGTGGTGATAAACCTTCTTGTTTAAATACCGTCATTGCAAGAATCATTGCTAAAAAGCCTTTAAACACATCGCAAAAGAGTACAATGGATCCTGCTTTCTTGCCTAAAACTCGAAAGGCATTCGTTGATCCTAAATTTCCACTTCCGAATTGTCGGATGTCTTTTTGAAAAAAGTATTGTCCAATCCACAATCCTGATGGAATTGAACCAAGTAGATACGCAACAAGTGCGCCAATAATAAAAGTAAATGACATTAATTTCATTTCTCCTTTAAACAGTCTAGTGACAGTTTAACATAAAATGAAGAACAGATACAAATTAAGTAAGCAAGAAAGAAAGGTTAATTTAACGCTGTTTCTAAGGAGGAATCTTGCGAAACTCACGAAAAACAAGTATTATAGATAAGATGACAAAAAAGGAGCGTATTAAATGAGTAAAGTGACGAATCAATATAATGATGATGCGATTCAGGTTTTAGAAGGTCTTGAAGCCGTTCGTAAACGTCCGGGTATGTATATTGGGTCGACAGACCACCGTGGACTTCATCATTTAGCTTACGAGATTGTCGATAACGCAGTCGATGAAGCTTTATCTGGTTATGCAACGAAAATTGAAGTTACCATTCATAAAGATCAATCACTTTCTGTAAAAGATAATGGTCGTGGGATGCCAACAGGAAAACATGCTTCAGGGATTCCAACGATTCAAGTTATTTTTACAGTGCTTCATGCTGGTGGTAAATTTGGTCAAGGTGGATATAAAACATCAGGTGGTCTCCACGGGGTAGGGGCTTCTGTAGTCAATGCCTTATCAGATTGGTTAACAGTTGAAGTGTTACGAGATGGTACTTTATATAAACAAGCCTTTAAAAATGGTGGAGAACCAGTTGGAACGGTAAAAAAAGAAAAAACAAGTCGACGTGGATCAGGAACTACAGTTACATTCCTTCCAAGTGATAAGACTTTCTCGACAACAAACTGGTCTTATGAGACTCTTGCCGAGCGTTTAAGAGAATCAGCGTTCTTACTTAAAGGATTAACAATTGTACTTACAGATGAACGTACTGGTGAATCAGAGACTTTCCATTATGAAGAAGGTATTCGTGATTTCATCCAATACTTAAATGAAGAAAAAGATACATTATCTCCAGTTGTAGATTTCGATAGCACAGTGGATGGTGTCGAGACGGAATTCGCATTCCAATATAACGATGGTTATTCTGAAACAATTTTGTCTTTTGTTAACAATGTACGTACAAAAGACGGCGGTACTCATGAAGTGGGGATGAAGAGTGCCTTAACCAAAGCGTTTAACGAATATGCCCGTAAGGTTGGTCTTTTAAAAGATAAAGATAAAAACCTGGAAGGTAGCGATGTCCGTGAAGGATTAACAGCGATTATTTCGCTTCGGATTCCTGAAGAGATTCTTCAATTTGAAGGGCAAACAAAAGATAAGTTAGGAACACCAGCTGCTCGTGGGATTGTTGATAATACGATTTCTGAGCAACTAGGTTTCTTCTTAACAGAGAACGGGGAAATTGCGCAAGAATTAATCCGTAAAGCGATTAAGGCCCGTGAAGCGCGTGAGGCGAGTCGTAAGGCCCGTGAAGAGAGCCGTAATGGTAAGAAGGGTAAGAAGAAAGAAACGCTTCTTTCTGGTAAATTAACGCCAGCTCAAAGTAAGAATCCTAAAAAGAATGAGCTTTACCTAGTAGAGGGAGATTCTGCCGGTGGATCTGCAAAACAAGGTCGTGACCGTAAATTCCAAGCGATTCTTCCATTACGTGGTAAAGTCATCAATACGGAAAAAGCATCGATTTCAGATATTCTGAAGAATGAAGAAATCAATACGATTATTTATACGATTGGCGCTGGTGTTGGTAGTGACTTCAAGATTGAAGATTGTAACTATGACAAAATCGTCATTATGACGGATGCGGATACGGATGGTGCCCACATTCAAGTGTTACTATTAACATTCTTCTATCGCTATATGAAACCATTGATTGAAGCTGGAAAAGTGTATCTTGCGTTACCACCTTTATATAAGATTTCAAAAGGAACTGGTAAAAAACAAGTTGTTGAATACGCGTGGACAGAAAAAGAGCTTGAAGAAAAGACTAAATTGGTCGGGAAAGGCTACTTATTACAACGTTATAAAGGTCTTGGTGAAATGAATGCAGACCAACTATGGGATACAACAATGAACCCAGATACTAGAACGTTAATTCGTGTAGTAATTGACGATAAAGCTCAAGCAGAACGCCGTGTAAGTACTTTGATGGGGAACAAAGTAGAACCTCGTCGTAAATGGATTGAACGCCATGTTGAGTTTGGTTTAGAAGAAGATAAGAGTATTTTAGAATCAGATGTAAACGCGATTAGCGCGACTGCAAGTCCACAAAAAGAAGAGAAGAAACAACCTTCCGTAAAGAAAGAGGTTGTGATTGATCATGTGGAGCAATTATCGCTATTAGGAGAGGAGGAATAGTATGAGTCGAATTCAAGATATTCAAGAATTGAATCTGGAAGATGTAATGGGCGACCGATTTGGACGCTATTCTAAATACATTATCCAAGACCGTGCTCTTCCTGATATTCGTGATGGGTTAAAGCCTGTACAACGTCGTATTTTATATGCGATGTCCATCGATGGAAACACTAGCGATAAACAATTTCGTAAGTCTGCTAAAACTGTCGGAAATGTAATCGGTAATTTCCACCCTCACGGAGACTCTTCAGTATACGAAGCGATGGTTCGTATGAGTCAAGACTGGAAGTTGCGTGATGTATTAATTGAAATGCATGGAAATAACGGTAGTATGGACGGAGATCCAGCTGCTGCGATGCGTTACACGGAAGCTCGTCTTTCTAAAATTTCGGAAGAATTATTACGTGATTTAGACAAACAAACTGTTGAATTTGTTTTAAACTTCGATGATACAGAAGAAGAACCAACAGTCCTTCCTGCACGTTATCCAAACCTTCTAGTTAATGGAGCTACAGGGATTTCGGCTGGTTATGCGACAGAAATTCCAACTCATAACTTAGGAGAAGTGATTGATGCGACGATTCATGCTATCGATCATCCTAAGGCAACTGTGAAAGAGTTAATGCAATTTGTTAAAGGTCCTGATTTCCCAACAGGAGGAATTATCCAAGGGATTGAAGAATTGGAACAAGCATATGAAACCGGACGAGGCAAAGTAGTTATTCGTTCGAAAACGAAAATTGAGCCAATCAAGGGCGGTAAGACACAAATTATCATTACAGAAATTCCTTATGAAGTAAATAAAGCTTTATTAGTGAAGAAAATTGATGAAATCCGCTTAAATAAAAAGATTGACGGAATTGCTGAAGTACGTGATGAATCAGACCGTACTGGACTTCAAATCGTTGTCGAATTGAAGAAGGAAGCCAATGCAGAAGGGATTCTAAACTACTTATTGAAGAATACAGACTTACAAGTCAACTATAACTTCAATATGGTCGCTATCGATGAGCGTCGTCCAGTACAAGTGGGATTAAAAACAATTTTAACTTCATATATTAACTTCCAAAAAGAAGTGATTACGAAACGAACACAATATGACTTAAAGAAAGCTCAAGATCGTCTGCATATTGTTGATGGTTTGATGAAAGCTTTATCGATCCTTGATGAAGTGATTGCATTGATTCGTAACAGTAAAGATAAGAAACATGCTAAAGAACGTTTAGTGGAGACGTATGACTTCACGATGATTCAAGCAGAAGCGATTGTAAGTTTACAATTATATCGTTTAACGAATACGGATATTACCATTCTTCAAAATGAAAAACTTGATTTAAACGAGCAAATCGCAACTTTCTTAAGTATCTTAAAATCTGAAAAGACGCTTCTTCAAGTAATGAAGAGTGAACTTCGTGATTTAAAGAAAAAATACGCAACTCCTCGTTTAACGCAAATTCAAGCGGAAATCGAAGAAATTAAGATTGAAACAGAAGTGTTAGTCACCGAAGAAGAAGTCTATGTTGTTGCTACAAAACAAGGGTACTACAAACGTGTGAGTCCACGTTCATTCGCTTCAAGCGCTCCAGAAGAAAATGGAATGCGTGAAGGCGATGAAGTAATTCTTTGTCAAAAAGCTTCTACATTAGACAACTTAATTCTATTTACTTCAAAAGGAAATTACTTACACTTACCAGTGCATGAAATTCCAGAAGCGAAATGGAAAGATGTGGGCAACCACCTAAGTCAATCAATCTCGCTAGCAAGTAATGAAGTAATTCTTGCAGGATTTGTGAAGGCAAAAGATAGCGACGAGACTTATAACGATTGGACGGTTGTATTCTTTACAAAAGAAGGCTTAGTGAAGCAAACATTATTTAATGAGTTTACTACTTACCGCGGATATAAAACTCGTACAAGTAATGCGATGAAACTCAAGACAACAACAGATGAAGTTGTGAAAGTAGTCGTTACAAACCCTGAAGACCTAGAAGTATTTATCGTAACGCACTGTGGGTTTGGTCTTCGTTATGAATTAAGTGAAATTCCAGTTGTCGGTACAGTAGCTAGCGGTGTGAAAGCAATTAATCTTCGAAAAGAAGACTTTGTTGCTGGAGCAATGGTTTACTCATTAGAACATAAAGTAGTTTCTGCATTCCTTACAACGCAACGTGGGGCAGTAAAACGATTCAATGTATTAGAAATCTCCATGCTTACACGTGCAAAACGTGGATTGATGGTTCTACGTGAATTGAAAGCTAAACCACACCGTGTAGTCTTTATGGATGGAGAAATCTCTTCAACTAGTGAATACACAATCGTTGCTACAAACGGTGAAACTAAAGTTGTTCGACCAATGGATTTAACGCTAGTTGACCGTACAAGTAATGGTTCATCAATTTTAGGAGATGCTGATGGAGAAGTGAAAGCAGTCCTAGAAAACTTTGACTACGGCCCATTAACAGAATAATAATAACTATAAAAAAGACATCCAATTGGATGTCTTTTTGGTTAGAATTCAATTTCAGTTGAATATTGAGAAGCAGCATTCCAGAGGAGGTACTCTGTTATACCTGCTTCTCTCAAGGCACGAATTTCTTCGCTAATCACATCAGCTGTGTAGAGTTGATAGTTTCCTTCGCCTAAAAAGTCTGCTGTGAAGGCTTGAATCCAAGGCCTTGAGATTGGGGAAGGATTGAGTGTTTTTATATAACCTTTTTCAATTACCATATAACGCTTCACGATTTCGTAAGGATCTTTATCTGGTTCTTTAACATCTAACGCGTAATTCACCCAGTGACTTGGGAAAATCATTGGGGAAATAACATCAACTTTTTCAGCAATATTGACAAATTTTTGTCCGATACCCCCGATTTTAGACTCTGTAATCGCATGAGCTAAAATGTCAGCTGATAGATGAACACCATATGGTTGTAATTTCTCACGGATGAATGCTACGAAATCTGTAATAGCAGCGATACGAGCTTCATCATCGTTTTTTATATGAGCGTAATCACCTTTATCGAATACCAAGTCATCAGATACTGTTTCAAATCCAAGAGGGAAGCGAACATAGTCTAATTGAATATCCTTAAATCCTGCTTTAGCCGCACCAATTGCAACTTCAGCGATGTATTCCCAGTTTTCTTTAAGGAATGGGTTTAAGAATGTTTCCCCATCGTCCGTATACCATAATTGACCTAGTGCATTTCTAAAAGAACGTTCAGGTTCGGCTTTTGGTATGTTACGATCCCCAAAACATACAATACGTGCGATAGGGTAAATTTGTTCTTTTTCTAATCGTTTTAATAGAGCAGTAGTATCCGGAACCTCACTAACGGTGTGTTCTTTCACTTCTTCATTATTTGTATCAAGTGGCATTGTGATGTTTCCATAACCGTCTCGTACATCAATAACGACTGAGTTAATTGGAGTAGAATTTATGAACTGAATCATATTTTCTAAGTCTTCACCTTTAGCACGGAAAGCTTGTAGATAAACTCCTTTTACGCCATCTGTGGGATAAGGAATGGAGATTCCAGAATCATAAACACGTTCCTGTGGAATATTCACGGGCATTCTTAGTAAGCTGTTTGCTCTTAAATTTAACTTACTTTCAGCAGTATCTTGAGCGTTGGCTGCATTATTGAATACGAACATTGTTCCTAGAGTAGCAGTAGCGAGTAAGCTTGCAAATATTATTTTTTTCTTCATAACTATTACTCACCCTTTCCATTCGATAAGCGTGCTTTAAGAATACGAATCGGTCTATCTAATTCGCTGATAGGAGAATTGATAGTTTCGATAATTTGTTGACGCTCATTTGCTGAATTGTTGACTTCGACAATTAGATTGCGTAATTCTTCATTCGTTTGTTTGCCTCCTGCAATGCTGACGAAAAATTCTGCTTCTTTTTCTAATTGTTTTTGATACATTTCATAATAGTTCTTTAGTTGATTCACAATTGATTGAACATTAGAAACTACAATTTGAATTTCGGCAGAAGGAAGGTCTTTATCCTTCAGATTACTTAGTCTAGACGCATCATCTGCTAATACTTTGAGCGATTTTTGCATAGACTTCAACAATTGCTGACGTTCTTGAATGTTGGTGAATACTTTACCCGTCTTCTTAGCGTAGCTGGCCATTGTGTGGTCTTCGTGGATATCTGCTTCCCAATCAGACTGTAATGAACTTTCTAACGCTTGAATGTCATTAATTTGTTGAACGACAACAGGTAAGGTATCTTGTACTTCTTGAACAGTAGATTCGGCACTTTTCTTTGTATTACCGCAAGCTCCTAAGAATAAGAACCCAGCGCTAATCAAGAATACCTTGGCTGCGATTTTTTTCATAATACACTCCTTTTACAGTAATGCGTTTTCTTTTTGATATTATACGTGTATTTGAATGATTTTTCAATCTTTTGGTTGATTTTTAGGACTTTCTCCCCATTTTTAGTCAAATTTCATTGATTTTTACCCTCAAAGTGGAAATAAGTATTTCGATTTCGACTCATTTTCAGTTCGTTGACTATAGCGTGAGTTCTTTGTACAATGTTACTATTGATAAGAAATGGAGAATCTTTATGTTACTATATTTAATTTTAAGTATTTTATTTGTTATCGCTGACCAACTGGTTAAAATGTGGATAGTTAATAGTTTCAACCTTCATGAAGGAATGGAATTGATTAATGGGCTAGTAAGTATTTTGTACGTTCGCAATACTGGTGCTGCATGGGGAATGTTTGAAGGAAAAATGCTTTTCTTCTATTTAATCACTGCAGTTGCAGTAGGGACACTCTTATATTTAATGTTCAAAGAAAAAGGAAAATCAAAACTATTATTAACGGCTTACTCACTTATTTTAGCTGGGGCGGTTGGTAACTTTATTGATCGTATTCGCCTAGGATATGTAGTGGATATGTTTAAGTTTGAATTTATCGATTTTCCTATTTTTAATGTTGCCGATATTTGTTTAACAATCGGGGTAATTTTTTTATTTTACTATGTAATTTTTAAAGAACAGTCCAAATAGGAGATGAATATGATTACAGTATTTAAAGAGTTAACATTAAACTTAGAAAAAAGCGATAGACTAGATAAGGTGCTTACTGCTGAATTAGGCATTAGCAGAAGTACAGTTCAAAGTTGGTTAAAAGCAGGTTTAGTGAAAGTAAATGGTGAATTCGTTAAATCAAACTATAAAGCGCAAAATGGAGATACAGTAACCATTTTAAAGAAAGAAGAGGAAGTCGTAACCATTCAACCTGAGAATATTCCTCTCGATATTGTTTATGAAGATGATGTCTTAATCGTTGTCAATAAACCAAGTGGAATGGTAGTTCATCCTTCAAAAGGTCATTATAGTGGCTCATTAGTGAATGCGCTTCTTTACCATTCAAATAGTTTATCCGATAGCACTAGCGAAGAGATTTATCGCCCTGGTTTGGTTCACCGTATCGATAAAGATACAAGTGGATTACTTGTAATTGCTAAAAATAATGATATCCATCAAAAATTAGCGCAACAAATCGCAGAAAATAAAATGAATCGTGAATATATCGCTATTGTCGATGGACACTTTGCTCATGAAACAGGCGTTATAGACGCACCTTTATCACGTCACCAAACCAATCGCTTAAAACGAGTGGTTGAAAAAGGTGGTAAATCCGCTATTACACACTTTGAAGTTCTAGATTCTTTTTCTGATTATTCACTCGTATCTTGCAAACTCGAAACAGGTCGAACGCATCAAATTAGAGCACATATGGAATTTATAAAACATCCAATCGTGAATGATCCATTATATCATCCAAAAGGTAAGAAAGCTTCTGAATTCGGTCAATATTTACACGCAAGAACATTAAGCTTTACACATCCTATAAGCGGCGAGACGTTAGCTTTCCAAGTGGAACCACCAAAGGAATTCGATGATTTTATTCGTTTAAATAAAGGAAGAGTGGCTGAGTAGGAGTGACTATAATGAATGAAGTTAGAATAATGGACGAGGGTGCCATTAATAGAGCATTAACAAGGGTCTCGTACGAAATTATCGAACAACAAAAAGATGTGTCCAATTTAGTGATTATTGGAATTAAAACAAGAGGGATTACTTTAGCAAAACGCATTGCTGAAAAGATTTCATCACTAGAAAAAATAAAAGTTCCAGTTGGGGAAGTGGATATCACATTATACCGAGACGATCGACATGATAGTGAAAAAATTGATGCTCCAGTTTTAAACGGCACGCATATTCCATACGACATTAAAGGCAAGCAAGTAGTCTTAGTAGATGATGTTTTGTTTACCGGAAGAACTGTAAGAGCTGCTTTAGACGCTATTATGGATATTGATAGACCTAAGAAAATCAGTTTAGCAATTCTAATCGATCGTGGCCATCGTGAACTTCCCATTCGTCCAGACTTTATTGGGAAAAATGTACCAACGTCATTAGATGAGGTCATTCATGTTCGTTTAACTGAAGACGATAACAAAGAAGAAGTCATCATCGAAAAATAAACTCCAAATACCTTCTCAATGAATGAGAGGGTATTTTTATTTTACTAATAAAAATGATCAAAACACATATTTTAGTCGTTTTAAAAAGGAATATTTTCGAATTCTTCCTATATAAATAACTATATTGCCTATTTCCAAACGTTCGTAAAGTAAACGCAAACAATCATAAAACTGATTATTCGATTACTTCTTTGTAAACGGTTGTAACGCAAAATTGTTTATACTATACTAATAGCATGAATTGGTACCGTAACTTATTAAATGATCATTTTCGTAAGACGTTACGATTTTATGATTGTTTAATGCAAGATAGAAAAGGAGAATGATATAATGGCAATTCCTAATTTACAAGTTGCTTTGGACCACAACCGTATTGAAGATGCATTAAAAGATGCGTTAGCGGTAGGTAATGAAGTAGACATTATTGAAGCAGGAACAATTTTACTTTTAAACGAAGGAGATAAAGCGATTAAATGCTTACGCAGTGCTTTCCCTGATAAAGTCATCATCGCTGATACTAAATGTGCTGACGCTGGTACAACTGTTGCTAAAAACGTTGCACTTGCAGGAGCTGACTGGATGACAGTTATTTGCTGCGCAACTATCCCAACAATGGAAGCTGCTAACAAAGAAGTAAAATCACTACAAGTTGAATTGTATGGAGATTGGACATTCGAACAAGCACAACAATGGAGAGATGCTGGTATCGACCAAGCAATCTTCCACCAAAGCCGCGACGCTCTATTTGCAGGAGCTACTTGGACTGAATCTGATTTAAACAAAATCCGTCGCTTAATCGACATGGGATTCAAAGTTTCTGCTACAGGCGGATTAACAAAAGACACATTAAAAGTGTTTGAAGGAATTCCAATTTATACATTCATCGCAGGACGCGGAATCTATGCTACTGAAAACCCAGCGCAATCTGCTCGTGAGTTCAAAGAAGAAATCAAACGTATCTGGGGTTAATCCCAAGGAGGAAAAACAATGGCAAATATCAAAGATGTAACAAAAGAATCTTGGATCTTATCAACTTTCCCAGAGTGGGGAACTTGGTTAAACGAAGAAATCGAACGCGAAGAAGTTAAACCTGGAACATTCGCTATGTGGTGGTTAGGATGTACTGGTATCTGGTTAAAATCAGAAAAAAATACGAACATCTTATGTGACTTATGGTGTGGAACTGGTAAACGTAGCCACGGCAACGGAAAAATGAAAACTGGTCACCAAATGCAACGTATGAGTGGTTGCCAAAACTTACAACCAAACTTACGTACACAACCATTCGTAATCGATCCATTTGAAGTGAAAAACGTTGACGCTTTAGTAGTAACACATATTCACTCAGACCACTTAGACATCAACACTGCTGCTGCAGTTGCTAATAACTGTCCAGAAGCAAAATTCGTAGGACCACAAGAAGTAGTAAACACTTGGTTAGGTTG
>CAUTST010000051.1:0-10763 GCA_963540995.1 uncultured Streptococcus sp. | reverse complement strand
TGAAACTGTTTTATAAGCGAACGTTCGCTCAACAGTGATATTAATTTATCATAACCAAAGAAGGTTTGCAACTGAAAAGATGTAGAATTCTAAAAAAAATAATACAGTTCACAGAATCTGCAAACTGTATCTATTTTTAACTCTATTTAAGTAACGCTTGGAGTTTACTTTGGTTGATTTCCGGATAACGATTCATGATTTTCTGAATCGTTTCTAGAATTTTTTCTTGGTATCCAATTAAATCATTTTCAATTTGAAGAACGAGTAATGGTTCATGTAAACTCATGCGTAATAACAACCAACCATCTCCGTACTCACCTTTAAAATCTATGCGAACTCCTTCTTCATTTTCTGGGTTCACTATCCAATCTTTAGGGATCCATTGTGGGAATTCTTTAATCACTTCATTGCCATACGCTTTAAAATCTTCTACTTCAATCTTAAAGCGAACTTCAACAACTTCTTTTGGTTGTACTAATTGTTGGATTAAATGATCCAATGTTTCTCCACGTTCAATCAATTTCGGAAGAAGCATTAAAATCTTCGCAACCACATAAGCACCATCATCTAGGAAGTAGTTTTCCTTAAAGGCTGCATGACCACTTGTTTCAATTGCTAATTGGCAATCTATTCCAGCTTCATTTAACTCGATTGCTTTATTGATAACATTACGGTAACCAGAAATATAACGATATTGGTGTCCGCCTAGTTCTGTAATAAATCTCTTCAAATGTTCAGTCGTTGGTGAGTTCGTCACAATTGTTGTTCCTGGATGCTCACTAATAGTGATTACACTAAGAACAGCAATCAAGTTATTTCTATTTAATAATTCTCCATCTCCTGTCACGACTGCCGCTCTATCTACATCCGTATCAAAAATCACACCGTAATCTGCACCTACTGCAAGAACCTGACTCTTAATACTTTCCATCGCTTCTTTATTATCTGGATTTGGAATATGATTTGGGAACGTTCCATCTGGTTCTAAGAATTGAGAACCTTCAGTAATAGCTCCTAACTCTTCTAGCACACTTGCTGCATAAAATCCACCAGCACCATTTCCAGCGTCCACAATAATATGAAGGCCTTCGAGCGGTTTTTCTTTTTCACTCCCACTTCCCTTGCGAATCAACTCTACTAAGTGGCGGCTATAGCGTTCAAAGATACTTTTTACTTCTATAGTAGAAAAAGAACCTTGTGGCAGCTCTTCATCTTCATCAACTAAATCTATGATGTCACGAATATCACTAGATTCCAATCCGCCTTCACGTGTGAAGAATTTCAAACCATTATAATAAAAGGGTAAATGGCTGGCAGTGAACATCACAGTTGCGTCGCAGTCAAATTCTCCAAACTGCGTTGCCATAAACATACTTGGGGTCGTCGCCATTTCAAAATCAATTACTAAAACTCCTAAAGCCGATAACACTTGAATAAATTCTCTCGTTAAGTCTGGGCCACTAATGCGGCTATCGCGCCCAATCCCAACGACTAATTCCGTAACCTTTTTAGACGGATAACGTTTCTGTAACCATTTCACAAAAGCACTCGCAATTAAACGGCTCTCTTCTACCGTTAAAGTTGCATCAAACTCTTCTGTTCCAATGGAAATACCACGAATATCTGAACTCAGTTGTAACTCTTTGATTTTTGACATGGGAATCCCTCCTTAGCTCTAGTCCTATTTTACCAAAAGCTCTTGTCTATTAATAGGAGATTTTTGAAATTTAACCTACAAAAAAGCAAGCAGCCTTTGCTACTTGCTTTTTCAACTCAGCTATCATGAGTTATGATTTACGATAGGTTAATTGAATATATCTTTCATACCATAAATCGACATATTCAGGCGAGAACGGCCCTTTTTTGTTATTGATCCAATCCACAAGAATCTCAACGTTTGCCTTTAAGATTTGATCAATCTCTTTTGAATAATGCATTTGACGGCGATGCAATTCATATTCATCGACATCTAGCAATCTCTTTTCGCCATCCGGGAAAATCTTGATATCTAAATCGTAATCAATATATTTCAACGCTTCTGCATCTAATACATAAGGTGAAGCAAGATTACAATAGTAAGAAATTCCTTTTTGCCGAATCATCGTTACGATATTGAACCAATAATGTTTATGGTAATACAATAACGCTGGCTCTCTCGTCAACCATCTTCTACCGTCGGACTCAGTCACAAGAGTATGATCATTACAAGCGATAATTGCTTGATCGCTTGTCTTCAAAATCATGCTATCGCGCCAAGTGCGATGAAGACTCCCATCATGTTTATAACTCTTGACAGTGATGAATTCTCCTTCTCTCGGATTCTGCACCACTATATCCAACTTTCTATATCTATTTAAGAGTAACCTCTTAGTTATTTCAAATCATTAGTAGTATAGCATATTTCTACCATTCTGTGAACAAAAATCAGATAAGCAGTGATTCTCCTTATAAAAGTTCTTGAGAAGCGAGTAATTCGCACATCTTCCCTTGCACTCTTGACTGCGGCAGTTGCGCCATCTCCTCTTTTGTGACCCATTGCAACGTACGTGTTCCATGCTGCTCTAACGTTCCTGAAGCCGTTGCACATTGCAACTCAATATCCCAGCGTTGATGACTGAAAATATGCTTCACTGTCTTTGATAAAATTCGAGTTGGTTGAAGTTTCATCTTATACAGACTTTCAAACTGAACTTCCAGCGGGATATTTTGGTTAATTGCATATGACGAATCGTCTTCTGCGATTCCCTCAAATAAATCAATGGATTCTCCCACTGCAGTAAAATCACGAATCAGTGGAAAATGCCAAAAACCACTCAACAGGTCCGCTTGCGTATTTTTCTCTACTAAAAATCGTCCCTTTTCATCTTGAATCACAAATGCTCGCCACTTCATCGGAGTTGGTTTCTTTTTCGGCTTCTTAATTGGATAAATATGCATCGTTCCATTTTGATACGCCGCACTGAACTCTTTCACAGGACTCTCTTCTGGGCGCGGATTTACTGGAGACTCGATATCTGAACCTAAATCCATCAATGCTTGATTAAAGTCCCCTGGCCGTTTTGGGTCAATTAAAATTTCAGCAATTTCTTGAAATGCCCAACGATTACTTGGGTTTCCAATATCTAAGTTCACTTCAAACAACCGACTAATCACACGCATTAAATTACCGTCTACTGCAGGTTCTGGTAATCCAAAAGCGATACTTGCAATTGCGCCTGCCGTATAAGGTCCGATTCCTTTTAACGAAAGAATCCCTTCATAAGTATTTGGGAACACTCCGCCAAATTCTTCCATTATTTGAATTGCTGCTTTTTGCATATTACGTACGCGCGAATAATAACCAAGGCCTTCCCAACATTTTAACAACAGCTCTTCGGGAGCCTGGGCTAAGTCTTTCACCGTTGGAAACGTCGCTAAGAAGCGCTCGTAATATGGAATAACTGTATCCACCCGCGTTTGTTGAAGCATAATTTCACTCACCCAAATGGCATAAGGGTCCGTTGTTCTTCTCCACGGTAAATCTCGTTTTTCTTTATCATACCAGTCGAGTAGCGCCTTTCTGAAACGCTTGATTTTCTTTATGTCCCACATTTTTACGCCAATGCCGGCTAAATCCATTCTTCTTTCTCCATTTCAAACTGCGCAATGGCCTGTTCAATCACACTAGAAGTAAATCCTTTTTGATACAACTTCCCTTTGATTTGATACCAGAGCGCCGATTCATTCTCTTCATATTTTTTTGCGATACGACGGTAAATCGTCGCAATCTCTTTTACTGCTAATTCCGCTTCCATCTCACTTTGCGCTTCAAACGATAGAAACGGAACCACTTCTTCAGCAATTTCTTTCGAATACCCTTTTTGCATCACAAATACTTTTACTTTTTGTTTGGCCACTTTGGGGGTGACACGTTTTTGTCCTTTTAAATACGACTGCGCGATTTGAATCGCATTTTCAAGTTGCTCTTTTAGCGTATAGCCTTCAAGCACTGTTTGAATGACCTTATCGCTAATTCCCTTTTTTTGCAAATCAAAAATAACAGACTTTGGCCCTTTGAACGTCACAAACTTAGCTTGATTTAAGTAACTTTCTGCATAAAACGTATCATTAATGAAATTCTGCTCATGCAGTTTTCCAAGCACTTCATTAATAATATCTTCGTCAAATTCTAATTTTTCTAATTTTTCATAGACTTCTTTCGTTGAACGAAGTTTAAAATTTAAGAAATGTAACGCCTTTTGATAGGCTTGCTGAATACAATCATCATGCTGAATTTCATCAATTTGTTCTTTTGTTAATTCGGTCCGTTTAAACAAGGAAAACTTTACAACTGTCGCCTCATCAACACCAAACGCAAAAGCATCATTCAAATAAATATTGTAACGCCCTTTTTTCTTCTGCGCCTCGATTTTTGTAATGACCATACTCCCACACTCCAATCTACATAGAAATATTTTAGCAAAATACACTGTTGAATAAAAGCTAGACTCCCTACTTCTATTAATACATACGAAAAAAAGGCTCACACGAGGTGAACCTTTCTTCTTTGGATTTATTGAATTAGTCTTTGTCCATTCCCATTGCACGCATAATTGCTTTTGCAACTTCTACGATTGGAACAATCATGAACGCTGAAGCAACTACGAACAACCATTGAGTTGCTGTTAGAGGTACTACATCAAATACAGTTGTTAATCCAGGAATCCCCATTGCGCTTAGAAGCAGTGCGGCTGATAATAGGATTGCGTAGTTAAACATCTTGTTCTTGAACACACCTATTTGACCTAGTGATTTGTATACTGATTTCACGTTGAACGCGTGGAACAATTGGATTAAACCTAATGTTGCAAACGCCATTGTTTCACCAACCGGGTTACCCCATTTAGCTACGTGGGTCGCATACCAGAATACAAATAATGTAATTCCGCCTTGGAAGAAACCTTGGTAGAAAACACTTGGTAGCACACCGTTTGATAAGAAGTTCGAGCTCTTACCACGTGGCGGATGGTTCATGATGTCTGCTTCCGCTTCTTCAAGTCCTAAAGCAGTTGCTGGGAATACGTCCGTTGTTAAGTTGATCCATAAAATATGGATTGGTTCTAAAATAGTCCAACCAGCCATTGTTGCAACAAACAATGTCATTACTTCACCTAAGTTGGCAGATAGTAAGTATTGAACTGCTTTTTGGATATTAGCGAATACTTTACGTCCTTCTTCAACTGCTACGACGATTGTTTCGAAGTTGTCATCGGCAAGTACCATGTCTGAAGCGCCTTTAGAAACCTCAGTACCTGTAATCCCCATACCAACACCGATATCGGCTTGTTTAAGTGAAGGAGCATCGTTTACCCCATCCCCTGTCATCGAAACAACTTTTCCTTTCTTTTGCCAAGCTTTTACGATACGAACTTTATGTTCTGGGGATACACGAGCATATACAGAGTAAGTTTCAACCATACGTTCTAATTCTTCATCAGAAAGATCGTTTAATTCGGAACCAGTTAATACTCCGTCTTCTTGGTCTGGACGAAGGATGCCTAAACGTTTTGCAATCGCTTGGGCTGTATCACGGTGGTCCCCTGTAATCATGATTGTACGGATACCCGCTGATTGAGCTACTTTAATCGCAGCAGCTGCTTCCTTACGTTCTGGGTCAATCATCCCTACTAAACCAGCAAAGATTAAATCATGTTCGATTGAATCTGTATCCACTGTTTCAGGAAGCGTATCAATCACTTTGTATGCCATCGCTAACACACGAAGCGCTTGAGTTGCCATTTCTTTGTTTAATTCCATTAATGTTGTGCGGTCATCTTCTGTAAACGCAGAAACCTCACCATGTTTTTCAATCTTAGTCACACGGCCTAATAACATATCTGGAGCACCTTTAGTGGCAACCAAATATTTACCATCTTCTAATTGATGAATCGTTGTCATTAATTTACGCGTTGAGTCAAACGGAACTTCTGCAACACGTGGAGTGTTTACTAACTCTTCACGTACATCATAGTTTTTATCAAGACCGTATTGAACCATTGCTGTTTCAGTGGGGTCCCCTAATAATGAGTTGTCTTGAGAAATCTTTGTGTCGTTTGCTAAGTTCATTACACGAAGTGCCATGTTGGCTTTAGAAATTTCTTCTGACGCATCGTGAATTTCGTTGTTATAAACCATTTTTTCAACTGTCATTTGGTTGAGTGTTAATGTACCTGTTTTATCTGAACAGATAATTTCAACTCCACCTAATGTTTCCACTGCTGGCAATTTACGAACGAGCGCGTTACGTTGCGCCATTTTTTGAGTTCCTAGTGCAAGGATAATAGTTGAAATAGCAGGTAACCCTTCTGGAATCGCAGCAACTGCAATTGCAATCGCAGTTAGGAACATATGCGTCCATTCGTTTCCTTTGAGTAATCCTACTACAAAGATGACGGCTGCAATCACTAAAATCATGATTGTTAGCCATCTACCAAGAGCATCTTGGTTTTCTTGAAGCGGTGTTTTACCTTTTTCTGTATTTGCCAACATGTCGGCAATTTTACCAACTTCTGTATTCATACCAGTACTTGTAACCACACCAACAGCACGGCCGTAAGTTACATTTGTACTTGAGAACGCCATATTGGTACGGTCTCCAATCCCTACTTCGTCTCCTGTAGGAATAACTAAGTCTTTATCAACTGGAACGGATTCCCCTGTTAATGCTGACTCTTCAATTTTCACTGTATTCACTTCGAATAAACGTATATCTGCTGGTACGACATCCCCAGCTTCAAGGATAACAACGTCACCAACTACGATGTCTTCCGCTTTAATATGTTCCACATGTCCATCACGTAAAACACTTGCTACAGTTGAAGCCATTTTCTTCAACGCTTCGATTGCTTCCTCGGTTTTAGAATCTTGGAAGACCCCTAGAACTGCGTTAAGCAATACTACTACTAAGATGATTATTGAATTCGTTGGGTCTGGATCGCCTGAGTGAGCAAACATAGAAACCACTGCAGCCACTAAAAGTACTATAACCATGGAGTCTTTAAATTGATCCACAAATTTTTCTAATAGTGATTTTTTCTTTCCTTCATGTAATGTGTTCGCACCGTATTTTTCAAGTCTTGATGCAGCTTCTTGTGAGCTTAAACCAGAAGGACTTGATTGTACTTCTTTAAATACATCTTCTACAGACTGCAAATATACGGGTTTTGTTTGTTGTTCCAACAAAATACACTCCTTTTCTTTTTCCATAAAAGAGAGACTTATGCCCATCATCCTATTGATAACAAACATAAGTCTCACTGTTCAAGATAATACCAGCGAGAATTCGCTTGCTGTTGATATTATCGCAACACTCGGTTGCCAGTTACTCCCTTATAGAGATTGATTATTGTTGTAGTTACTATACCAAATAAGGATGAGTTTTGCAAATTTTTTAGTTAAATTGTTAACCTTTCTTTTTACCTAAATTCCGCGGATTTTAGCCAAATCCAACCGTTCCAATGACGGCGCATTTTTCGAGATAAAGTAATCATCAAGCGGTTTTGCTTTCAGGTTCATCTCTAGTAGTTTTTCTTCCATTGCGGGAGTTGGCTCAAACACCAATTGCGTTCCATGAAGAATCCCTTCTTGGATTTTCATCGATATTAACCAACTCTTCGCGCGCTTACTTTTTTCACTATAATCTTCTACCATCGCTTTACGATGTTTCGCAAACATTCCATTTTCAATAAAAAGCGTAAATGTCTTTTGCATCATCACATTCGAATCGTAATCCATCCATAGCTTTCGCATTGCAAAAGGTTCAACTAACTCTTTTGGTAACACTACAATTCCAATTTTCAAAGCTGAGAATAAAATGGACGAGAACGATTTGACGTAAATAACACGTCCATCCATATCATAATAATGAAGTGGCGTCGCATTTCCCTCGACAAAATCTGCCATATAGTCATCTTCGATAATATACACTGAATACTTACTTGCTAGTTCCACAATTTTTTTCTTTGTAGCTTCACTATAACTGCCGCCAAGCGGATTATGAAACCGTGAAATCGTATAAAACAGCGAAAACTCTCCACTCGCAAACAATTCCTCTAATCGGTTTAAATCAATGTCCCCATCCATCTGCCGCTCAATCGTTTCATACGGAATGTTCAAATGCTTTACCAACTCATTCATCCGTGCATAAGTTGGCTGTTCGAGCAATATCTTTTTCCCTTGAAGTAATTGCAATAAGATGTAAAGTGCCTGTTGCGTTCCAGTAGTAATGACTAATTGTTCCTTTGTAGCGTACACACCATACTCTTCTAGAACAGGCATTAACGCATCAATTAATTCATCCATCCCAGAAGCTTGTTCTTTTCTAGTTAGTTTTAAATCATGCGCACTAGCCAGCGATTGATTAAAACAGATACGCAAATCTTCTATTGGTAACTGAGAATAGTCCTCTTCTAGCGAACTATCCTTATTTACTTCCACATTTTTCAACACAAAGTATCCACTCTTATTAACCGCATAAATAAAACTTTCTTCCCTTAAACTACGAAGCGCTCGTTGCACCGTATCTTTATTGACCCCATACTGTTCTACTAAGTCACGAATCGAAGGTAACTTATCTCCCTTTTGCAAGTTTCCATTTACAATTTCATTTTTTAATAGTTGCGCTAATTGTTGATATTGATACATGACACACCTCTTTTTGTACCGGTACAGATCGTTTTCATCTCTATTGTATCCTCACCTATCCCGTTTTACAATACAGATACATTGAAACTCGAGGAATAGATATGAAAAAAATATTATTAGCAAACGACTTGCCCGGAATTGGCAAAGTCGCACTTGCACCCGCTATCCCGATTTTTGCTTGTTGTCAAATTGAAACGATGCTCCTACCTACGGTGCTCCTTTCATCTCACACAGGCGGTTTTAAAAATATCGCCATTGCAGAACAAACAGCGTTTATGAAGCAATCTCTTCATCAATGGAAAGAATTGGAATTAAAACCTGATGCTGTTTTAACGGGATATTTTCGAAATGCGGAACAAATTGAATTAATGATAGAAGCTATTGAGAAACTGCCTGAATCTACACAAGTTTTTGTCGATCCGATTATGGCGGATAACGGAAAACTATATAACGGATTTACTGCAGAACACGTTGCAGCAATGAGGAAACTCATTCAACATGCTCACGTGATTTATCCAAACATTACGGAAGCTTGCTTCTTAACCGCAACAGCATATCCTACTGGAAAAATCACGATGGACTTTACAAGGGAACTAGCCAAGAAACTAGCTCAACTTGGGCCAAAACATGTCGTCATTACCGGTTGCCCTGATAGCGAAGAGTTAACGGGTGTTCAACTTTATACTAAAGAGACGGACTCTTTCTTTGATTTCTACAAGACAAAGTATCCGCATCATTTTTACGGAACAGGCGATACCCTTTCCGCTCTAGCGACTGCATGTATCCTACAAGGAATGCCTATAGAAGACGCACTATCATTCACGTTACAATTTATCGACGAAGTGCTTCAATTAAGCAGTCAACAACCTGAACAAATTCCATTCGGCCTTCCAATTGAGAAGAAACTTGGAATGCTTACCACAAAATTTTCTACCGAGGTTTCATTATGAAAAATACAGATTTAAGAGATTTAGTTCAAACAAGCTTATTTGCAGCTTTAATTTATTTAGGAGTTAGCGTTTTTAGAATCCCAATGCCATTTACAACACAGTTCGTTCATTTTGGAAACGCGCTTGTCGTAATTGGATGCTTACTTTTTGGAACAAAACAAGGAGCAATAGCCGCTTCAATCGGTCTTGGACTTTTCGATATTCTGAATAATTATGCCAATGTTGCTTGGCAAACGATTCTTGAATCATTAATCGTCTGCTATGTGATCCATCTTGTATACGAAAAAGCAATGAATAAAGATGACAAAATCGCAAATGTTATTGTGGTGGGTGTTATTGCTGCGATTGTAAAAATCATCGTCAATATCATTAAATACACATTCTTACGAGGAATGATTGTTGGAGGTCTGGCATTAGAACCTGCATTTATTCAAGCCATCAATAAAATTACAGGAACGTTTGGGTCCGCTATTTTCACAGTAGTCGCAGTTCCAATCGTTTACCCACTCTTCAAAGAAGCACTAAAACGAGTAAGAAGATAAAAAAACAGCTATTACGATTGAATTCGTAATAGCTGTTTCTTTTTTCCTCCACAAAAGGTTACTAGAAAAATAGTTCAAATCAAATAAAACTCCTCGGAGTTATTGTGGCAATAGTAGGGAATCATAACCAATGTGAATTAGGGAGAGTTGCGATTACTCGCTACTCTCCCTTTGAAGCTTGGTAGGCTTGAGGCCTTAGGCTCAAGCTGGTATCCTACCATTTCTGCCATAATAACAACTCCGAAAAATTCTAAGCACTCTTCTCTTTCCTCCACAGAAGGTTACTAGAAAAATAGTTCAAATCAAATAAAACTCCTCGGAGTTATTGTGGCAATAGTAGGGAATCATAACCAATGTGAATTAGGGAGAGTTGCGACTACTCGCTACTCTCCCTTTGAAGCTTGGTAGGTTTGAGACCTTAGGCTCAAGCCGATATCCTACTATTCTTGCCACAATAACAACTCCGAAAAAGTCTTAGCACTCTTCTCTTTTCCTCCGCAGTGGGGTATTAGAACCCCCGTAGTTGAATTCAAAAGGTTCTATAATTTTTAGGGTTGATAGAAATTTTCCACCAACCCTATTTTAGTGT
>CAUTST010000050.1:0-11171 GCA_963540995.1 uncultured Streptococcus sp. | reverse complement strand
ATTTTTTCCCATACGAAATCTTTAAACAACTTCAATTCTTCTGTTGTATATACACCATTTTTATAGAGTGCACTGATACCGCCATCTTTTTTAAGAGCGACATTCAAGACGGTTGATGAATTCGTCTCAACTAGTTCTGGATTCAGTCTAGCAATCTCATCAGAGTTGATTAATCCACGATGTTTAAAGGCTTTTATCCATTCTTGCATCAATTTATCTTCTGTTGGAACTTCTTTTATACTGAATTTAGGATTATGAACATGAATATAGCTTGCTTCTAATGGCGTTGGGATTTTACCAATTTCGCTTCGAATAATTTCTTCAGAAACTTTCAAATACGTTAATAATTGGATTTGAACTCCTGCAATCAATTTTGCAATCTCAAATTTTTGTTCAGAAGACTTATAGTCAATAATCCCGTTATAGATTCCATTATCGGACTGCAATAAGTCAATTCGGTCAATCTTCCCACGTAAATGAATCGATTGATTTTTACCAATTGGGATATGCATTGGATAGTTTCCTGATGTACCGAATACGACTTCGGTCATCCAAGGTTTTGTCTCAAGCGATAATGCTTGTTTTTGAAGCGCATTAGTCGTTTGCATAAGTGTTTGGTGTAATAATCCTTGGACGAAGTTTAAACGTCTAGAAGAGGCTAAAATCGCAAATTTAGGGTTCTCTTTCATTCGATTGAAGATTTCCTTTTCAATAGCTATTTTTTGCTCTGACGTTAACTCTCTTAGTGATAATCCCCGTGTATTTAATTCTTTAATGAACTGATCAAAAAATTCATGGAAGTATTCTCCTGTATTTGCTGGAGAAAGCTCAAATTCCTGTCGCTCTTTCAATCTTAAGCCATATTGTAAGAAATGGCTAAATGGATCTTTATAGTAAGTCTCAATTTGAGACGTTGATAAATTCAATTGATTTCCATAAAGCTCTCCTGCAAGAGAAAGTGGTAATTTGCTTGCTACGTTTAGTCTGAAGACAGATGCCAGTAACGCATGATAATTAGCACTGAAAGCTGCATCTGTTTTTAGTAGATGCGGAATTAACTTCCATAAGAAATCAATTTCATCTTTTTCTTTAAACTTGTTTTCTCTCATCTTCACTAGAAGTGTTGTAAAGAGTTCAAACGGAACGACAAAATCACCTTGTTCTAATCGGATTTGTCGATTTAGTGACCCATCAATTTCTTCAATGTCATACTGTTTTAGTAATCGTTGAACAAAATTTGAAACGAGTTGTTCTTTACCGTCTTTAGAAATCGCGCACGAAAGATATAGCTGCTCCGTTGCACTCATCAATAACTGATAGAATACAAATGGCTCAACGGATTGTAATTGACCTGTTGTAGGCGCAAGGAAACGTCCGCTATCTAATTGATTTGAGAACAATTCCCGTTCATCATCCGTTAATAACCCTGTTTCGTCGATATTGCGTGGCATCACACCTTGTGAGAGTCCTACAGCAAAGGTGATTTTCTTTGGTAGATAACGAACAGAATCCATACCGGTAATCGTTAATTCATCTAATGTTGAAGGTGCCAAATTATAGTGTGTTTGTTCAAATCCTGTATGAAGTAACATCATGAATGTTTCCCAATCGAAGGATTTATCCCCGAAAATATAAATGTATTCATCTAGTAATCGGATAAATTCAGACCACACTTGTTCTTGACGTCTAGCTGTCTCAATATCACCAGCTTCAGCAGCAACATCTCTCCAATAAATAACCGATTTATCTACGCCTAAAGTCAATAGTAATTGATACAGTACAGTAACAGCTTCACTTGTTGTAGATGCTTCTTCTAGTTTCTTAAATGCAGGTAGCAATACCTGTGTTAATTCCTCACGAAGTTCTTGTGCTTTTAATAAAATTTGTGTATTTTTATCAGAGGCTTCCACTTTAGAATCTTCGTCAATAGACTCTTCTACATAAGCCCATGGTTTCCCGTTTGTCCATTGATACCCTTCGTAACCATTGGCAAGAATCACTGTCTCCGTTTCATCTAATTGTTGCCTGAAAGCTTGTAATTGCTCCTTAAGAGGCGTTTCTTCGTCTTTATGCCATAAAACAAATTCACTACGAAGAAGGCTCATAATATCCGCATAACGCCAATCATATTGCCAAATCGCAAACAGAGCATCTAGCACCTGGATAATCGGATGATGTTCCATTGAGTCTGATAAATCTATGAATCCTGGGATATCATATTGTTTTAGGAGAGATTCTATGAATAAATGATTTTCTTCTAAATTCCGTCCCAAAATTTGGATGTCCTTGTAACGCACTTTGCCTTCTTGCACCATTCGTTTAATTTGGGCAAAAGTTTCTTGATACTCTTCTCTCTCATCGGCGTATTTAGTAAATTGTATCTTTTGTAGAGGAGTCTTTTGTCCTTTCTCTCTCTTAACTTTTGGTAGTCCACCATTCGTTTCAAGCCAGAACTTTTCTACTTCTATAAACTCATCATTAAAAATCGAATCACTATCTTCCCATTCGATGATGCGTGCTAGGTCCTCTCCCTTATTGACCCATCTTGAAAGTCTTTCTAAAAGGAGTCTATTTGACGTAAATAATGAATCCCCTGCTTCATTTTTAGCAGTATGTACGCCATACGTCGTTAATGTAGCATGAAATTCAACGGTTGCCTTGCTTGCTACTAAGGCTTCAATCACTTCCATTTCAGCCTTTGTCAATGACACCATTTCATCGATTACGATAAAGGTATTAGATAAATCTTTAGTTGCAATCACGCTGCATAACTGCGCATAGCTTTCTTCTTGATGAACAAAATCTTCTTTTAGTGCTTCCGTAAAATAACGATAAATAATCCCAAATTCTTTTAATCGTTGTTCATTTTCAGTTGGACTAGATGCTTCAAAAAAGCTAGAGAAATCTTCAACTTCAATTCCTCCGGTTTGAAATTCATTCATTACCTTGCTTAATTGTTCAAGAAAACCTTTATGGCGAGCTTCGTTTTTAAAGAGGGTGAGCTTTGATGAATGTTCTTCTAAAATTGATTTCAAAAGCATTGTAATCCCGACTTTTGAAATGGATGTTTTCTCTGTAATGGCTTCATTTCTTAGTAAATACCATAATAACCGTTTAAAACTATATACTTGAAGTCTTGTAGATGCGTAGCTACGAGACGAGGAATCCGTCAATAATGCTCCGACTTGTCGGATCATTTCCATTTCGGCAGTAAACTTAATATGATCAGGCACAATATAATAAACTTGATGAGCTCCATCTTGTTTGAGCCACTGTGCAAAACGCTGAGCAATTTTCCTTGATTTATTAACGGATTTCTTTGAAATAACAGCATTAAATCCCATTGATACGTCCTCCTTTTTAAGTCTTCTCTAGTATATCATGAAATCCAGAAAAAGCGCTTTAAAAATTGAAATAAAAAAAACACTTCTAGTAGTTTCCTACTAAAAGTGAACTTTTCTCTTGTATTAAATTATCCCACTAATTTTTCTAAAAGATCCGGACGGAATCCAAAGAATGGTTCTACACCATCAGCAACGATAACAGGTAAAGATTGGAAACCCAATTCCTTCACTTCTGCTAAAGCTTCTTCTGATTCGAAAACATCTTTTACAGTGAATTCCACGTTGTTATTTTCGAAAAATTGTTTTGTAAAATTGCATTGCATGCAATTTGGTTTTGAATAAAGAATAATATTGCGATTTGACATATTACTTCTCCCCTTTTTATTTTTTCTGACAGAAGATATCATACATCATTTTGAATCAAAATACAATATATAGTTCTCATGAAAATGCATTTTCATTTTAAAACACAATATATAGTTTTTATAAATCACTTATAAACGCTGGTATCATAGCCTTTGTTGGTTACATAACCATCTTTTTCCCAAATATTTTTCTTGCGTTTTTTTGCTTTCTTTTCAATTTCTTGGAATTGTTTCAATAAGCTTGTATTTGGTTCGTAAGCATAGCCAACTCGAGCAAGTCCTTCTTCGATTAAAATATCTTGAAGTAATTTTTCATCTACATAAACATACATTAACGCTCTGTCATACTTATCTGCATGATCGCCAACATCGAAGCTCCCTTCGATTTTCTTCGCGTTTGTCAATAATTCTTCTGTACGTTTCTTCGCTTCATCCGCATACGGTTGCGCTTCTTTCCCTTCTTTTGCTGTTTCTGGAGCATCTACAATGAGTAAACGTACTTTAAACTCTTTTCCTTCATAGCTTAAATGGAATGTATCTCCATCTGCTCCATACACATATTTAAACGGATATTTTTTCATACTCTCAAAGTAATCAAAATTCGTTCCTGTAAAAGAAGAATTAGAGGCGCTCTGAGACGTTTTCGATGAAGATTGAGTATTTGATTTATGAGTTGTCTTCTGCTCCCCAAAAGCTTTATAAAGAGCGAATACGACAACAATAATAATTGAAATAATTGTACTAATCATTTTCCATTGTTTTGGTGTCATTATTTCTCCTCCCTTCAAAATAAAAAAGAGGCAAGAGCCCCTTTTCTATTCAAATTAAACTTCTAAAAGTTCTTTTTCTTTGTTTGCTGCTAATTGATCAATGTTTTTAACACTTTCATCCGTAACTTTTTGGATGTCTTTTTCTAATGTGTGCAACTCATCTTCAGTAATTTCTTTTGCTTTTTCAGCTTTTTTCGCTTGGTCAATTGCATCACGACGAATATTACGTACGCTTACTTTTGCACTCTCAGCTTCTTTACCTACTTGTTTAGCAAGCTCTTTACGACGTTCTTCTGTTAATTGTGGAATAATTAAACGAATGACAGAACCATCACTTGTTGGAGTAATTCCGATATCGCTCATTAAAATCGCACGTTCAATATCGTTTAATGAAGATTTGTCATAAGGTGTAATTAAAAGCATACGTGCTTCTGGAACTGTAATTGAAGCTAATTGGTTTACTGGAGTTAATGCTCCATAGTATTCCACTTCTAGGCGGTCTAAAAGACTTGCATTCGCACGTCCAGCACGAATGGATCCTAATTCACGTAGAAGCGCATCTTCAGATTTTTTCATACGTTCTTTTGTATGAGCTAAAATTTCGCTAGTTGACATTACCTATTTCCCCCTAACTGTTGTACCGATGTTCTCCCCTAATACAACGCGTCTAATATTTCCTGGTTCATTTAAATTAAATACTACTAATGGAATATCGTTATCCATAGAGAGTGAGCTTGCAGTAGTATCCATTACTTTTAAGCCCTTTTGAATAACATCTAAGTGTGTTAATTCATTGTATTTCTTCGCATTAACGTCTACACGTGGATCAGCACTATAGACACCATCCACATTGTTTTTAGCCATTAAGATTGCGTCTGCTTCGATTTCAGCAGCACGTAAAGCAGCGGCTGTATCTGTTGAGAAGTATGGATTCCCTGTACCGCCAGCAAAGATAACTACACGTTCTTTTTCAAGGTGACGAACAGCTCTACGACGGATATAAGGTTCAGCAATTTGGCGCATATCAATAGAAGTTTGAACACGAGTTGGAACTCCTACGTTTTCTAAAGCGTCTTGAAGTGCTAGAGCATTCATAACCGTTGCTAACATCCCCATATAGTCCGCTTGAGCGCGTTCCATACCGACTTCTTCTCCAGTAATTCCACGCCAAATGTTACCACCACCGACAACAATTGCAATTTCAACACCAAGATCATGAACTTCTTTTAACTCTTTAACAACCTCTTTAATTGTTGGTGGGTTAATTCCGAAGCCCGCTTGGCCTGCTAATGCCTCACCACTTAATTTTAAAACAACACGTTTGTATTTTGGTTCAACCATTGCTTTATCTCCTTAATCTTTATAAAAAAAGGGAATAGCGGGTAGCTATCTACCATATTCCCTCACATAAACAGTGATTATTTTTTAACTTGTCCCATAACTTCTTCTACAAAGTTATCAACACGTTTTTCTAAACCTTCACCAACTTCGTAACGGTGGAATAATTTCACTTTTCCGCCTTTAGAAGCAACGTATTTAGATACAGTTTGATCTGGATCTTTAACGAATGGTTGGTCGTTTAAGCTGATTTCAGCTAAGAATTTGTTTAAACGTCCAGCAATCATTTTTTCTACGATGTTAGCTGGTTTACCTTCGTTTAATGCTTGTTCAGTAAGAACTTTCTTTTCATGTTCTAATTCTTCTTCAGAAACTTGTGAACGGTCAATATATTTAGGGTTGATTGCAGCGATGTGCATTGAAACATCTTTAGCTGCTGCATCATCTGTAGAACCTTCAACAACAGTTAACACACCGATACGTCCGCCCATGTGTAAGTATGCACCGAATGCATCTGCATCAGATTTTTCAACGATTTCGAAACGACGTAAAGTGATTTTTTCACCGATAACTGTAGTTGCTTCTGCAATAACGTCAGAAACTTTACCGTTTGGAGTTTCAGCTTCAAGCGCTTCTTCTAATGTTGAAGGGTTAGCTTTTAAGATTGCTTCAGAAACTTCTTTAACTAATGCTTGGAATTTGTCGTTTTTAGCAACGAAGTCAGTTTCAGCATTTACTTCTAAGATAACTGCACGGTTTCCTTCTACTAAAACATTAGTAATCCCTTCAGCAGCGATACGGTCTGCTTTTTTAGCAGCTTTTGCTAAACCAGCTTCACGTAAGTAGTCAACCGCTTTGTCGATATCTCCTTCAACTTGAACTAATGCTTTTTTAGCATCCATCATCCCTACGCCAGTCATGTCGCGTAATTGTTTTACTAATTGAGCTGTAACTTGAGCCATTCTCAATTCCTCCTATAAATTACTTTAAAATTTTTACAAACTTTTTAAAAAAAGCTGTTTGAATTGAAAAGTCTATTTCGCCTCTTTCTGATTCAAACAGCTTAACAGTTAGTGATTATTCAGCGTTGTCGCCTTCAACTAATTTTTCGATATCTTCTAATGAAGTATCTTTATCTAAGTCTTCAACGTCTACTGCTACGTCTTCACCTTGGTTACCTTCGATGAATGCATCAGCCATTTTAGCAACGATTAATTTAACCGCGCGGATAGCATCATCATTTGATGGAATAACAACATCGATTTCATCTGGGTCACAGTTTGTGTCAACCATAGCAACGATTGGAATGTTTAATTTGTGAGCTTCTTGAACAGCAATGCGTTCTTTACGAGGGTCAACGATAAACATTACATCAGGAATGCGTGGCATATCTTTAATACCACCTAAGTATTTTTCAAGTTTGTCTAATTCTTTTAATAGAATACCAACTTCTTTTTTAGGTAATACTTCGAAAGTGCCGTCTTCTTGCATTTCTTTGATTTTTTTCAAACGTTTGATACGTGTTTGGATTGTATCCCAGTTAGTTAAAGTACCACCTAACCAACGATGGTTAACGTAGTATTGACCTGAACGGATTGCTTCGTCTTTAACAGCATCTTGTGCTTGTTTTTTAGTACCAACGAATAATGCAATACCACCGTTTTCAGCAACTTCATGCATATAGTTGTATGCATCGTCCACTAATTTAACAGTTTTTTGTAGGTCGATGATATAGATACCATTTCTTTCAGTAAAGATGTATCTCTTCATCTTAGGGTTCCAGCGACGTGTTTGGTGACCGAAATGTACACCAGCTTCTAACAATTGTTTCATTGAAATAACTGCCATTTTTGTTTTCCTCCAATTTGGTTTATATTTTCCTCCCCAATTTTCAGCGATAAGACCTCTTCTAAAAGAAGCACCAATCTTAACATCCAATTAGGTGTGAATTTTTTTGGTTTTTACACCATCAATGATTGTACATGAAAGTATTTAAAAATGCAAGAAAATTCTATTGTTTTCATGATGAAACAATAGAATTTCCAACATCTTTTTCAAATACGACATGATTAAAGTAAATAATCCGCATGAGAGCTCTCGAAATACTCTTTCGATATTACTCTTCTATTCGCGAATTATCTATTTTGCCAATATACATTAACCTTTCCAGCTTCGACTTTAACGGCAAGGTACTGTTGATCATTTTTGATAGTGTCTTTCTCCGGCACTAGTACATAGGCATCGAATAAATAGATTCCATCCGGGAGCGTTCCCTTACTAACGAGAAAAGGCCAAGCAAAAGAAGAATACTCCCCGAAGGATACGAATAGAAAAGAATATTGTAAATTAAATAGCCAATAACAGCTAAACTTAATCTAAAAAAACTAATCGTATCTCGTTTCATGAACGCCCTTCCTTATTTCTTTTAAGGATTTCTCATTTGATCTTCCTCAAAATGACTAATTCCATTTTCCATAACCATTGTGATCGTCACCCATTGATCTTTACCATCAATTTTAGTCGTACCACCAAACTTATAAGTCCCATCCTCAAGCGTTCCTGACGGAATCTGCGAGAGTATTTTTTTAAGATATTCTACACGATTTGCATTTTTATCTTTTAGAAATTGATCCAATTCAAGATAATTAATATAACCGAAATTAACAATCATTGCTTGAATAGGAATATCGATATTATAAAATCCTGCAACTTCAGTATCGCCATTTTTTCTGTTTTTAAGAGCATTCTTAATAATCAAACTATAAAATTCTGCAGGATTTTTTGGATAAAGACTTAAACCATAACTCTCAACCAGATTAAACCCAATCGCATTATTTACTTTATTGATTAATTCCTTATCAATGTTTCGTTTTCTAATTAAGTCTTTATAAAGAAATAGCACAAATTGGAATTCTTGCTTCTTCACCTTTTCAAATAATTCTTTTTCTTCATCGGTATCTAGATACTTACTAATCTCTTCTGCAAGTTCGTCATCTAATTCCGTCACGTGAGTCCCGTTTCGCACTTCAGCTACATCAATGGTTTCCCAAAAATAAGTCCCATCAGATAATCTCTCGTCATAATGGAGATTAGTACGAGATCCAACATAAGGTTCAATTACTTGATTTTTTTCTCGAACCTCTACTTTTCCGACGAGACCGAAATCTTTAAATTCCTCCACATATTGCTTGTTAGCATCGAAGATAGACGCTTTGCTATTCGTAAATAATAAAAAACTACAAAGTAAAAGCACGACAACGCCAAAACCTAAACTAAAAATGGATGATGAGTTTCCTAGTTGCTCTACCGCTCTTTTTTGAACAACTCCGATGATGAAAATAAGCGAATAGATGATGCTCACACCAACTAAAAGTGGATAATGTTCCACATAATTGATAGGCCACCAGTTTCCATAAGTGAAATTCGTCAGTTGCAAACATACGCCAATACAAGCCGCAATGATTTGGAACATACTAGTTAATTGAATCATTTTGTTCTTTTGGTAAGTATCTCTGATTTTTACTATATCTCTAAAAATTAAAACATTTCCTAACACAATGATTGCCAAAGATAAAAAGAAGACTGGCCAGACAATAAAGAACGCGTAGCCTGCAGAATAATCCAACAGAAAATAGATAATATTAAATAATAAATATCCTAATAAGACTAAACTAAGTCGAAAATAGCTGATTTTGTATTCTTTCATAGGAAATCCCCCGTAAAATTGTTAACTTAATTATACCATACCTCAGCTAAAAAGAACGGGTTTTCCTAAATGTTTTGAACTTGCAAAAAAGGCTAAATTCACGCATACTACAAGTACAGATGAAATAAAGGAGAATGTTATGATTTACAAAATCACTATTTGGATTGTCCGTGGACTACTTGTTCTATTAAATGGCTTTGCGGATTACCAAGGAAGAGAAAAAGTTCCAAAAGATACAGGATATGTACTCGTAGCGCCTCATCGTTCATGGCTGGATCCAGTAATGATGGCAATCGCTGTTTATCCTCAACCACTTGTCTTAATGGCAAAACAAGAATTATTTAAGCCAAAACCATTCGCTTGGTTTATCAAAAAACTGGGTGCCTTTCCTGTAAATCGTGAAAAACCAGGACCGAGCGCGATTAAATATCCTGTTCAACAAATTAAAGAAAACAAAAAAGCCCTTGTGATCTTCCCAACTGGAACACGTTACTCAAACGAGATGAAAGGTGGCGCTGTTATGATTGCTCGTCTTGCAAAAGCCCCTATCGTTCCAATGGTGTATCAAGGACCGTTAACATTCAAGGATATTATTAAACGTAAAAAAATGCATGTAAGAATTGGCGACCCAATTTATATTGCAGAACAAAAATTAACAAAAGAGGAAATCGCAAATAACGATCAAGTACTGATTCAAAAATTCGATGAACTCGATAAGGAAATTAATCCAAATTATGTATATGAATTACCTGTAAAAAAATAACATTATACCGTATACGGTATAACGAAAAAAACCATCGGAAATTTCCGATGGTTTTTACTTTATTTTTTAGCTCTTTTTTTAGCTTGTGCTTTCATTGAAGCAGCAATTTGACGAACTTTTTGTTCAGATGGTTTTTGACCCATTTGAGTCATCATACTACGAATCATATCTTCATCAAATGGTGGGTTTTCTGCAAAGTAGTTCATCATTGTACGACGTGCGATAAAGAAACCACCGATCGCACCTGCGATTGCAGCAAGAATCACGATTAAAATCCATGCTCCTGTTGACATTTGGCTTTCTCTCCCTTCAATATGTGTATCCTTACCTATTGTACTAGATTATTAAGAAAATGAAAAGCCTCGCGGTAAAAGTTTTCATTCGTTAATTTCATGAATAATTGCTACGTTGAAAATTATTGAACTAAACTTTTCGCTAACACAAAGTTTCCTAAAGTAGCAGAACCATTATTATCGACGGCAGGTGTTACAATAAAGTCCTTTACTGGTGGTGTTGGCACATAACCATTTAACAGCTCTTCAAATTTACGGTGAACACGTTCTACCATATGATTTTGAGCCATTACTCCTCCACCAAATACGATTTTTTCAGGACGGAAAGTTAGTGTTGCTTGAATGGCTGCTTGAGCGATATAGCTTGCTTGAATATCCCAAACATCACTTGAAATATCAATATGTTCTCCTCGCACTCCAGTACGTGCTTCTAAACTTGGTCCAGCAGCAAGACCTTCAAGACACCCTTTATGGAAAGGACAAACACCATCGAAGTTATTAGCGACATCGATTGGATGCTTACAAACATAAACATGTCCCATTTCAGGATGACTTGTCCCGCCGATAAATCCCCCGCGTTGAATTACACCCG
>CAUTST010000049.1:0-11918 GCA_963540995.1 uncultured Streptococcus sp. | reverse complement strand
GGGTTAATCATATTTTTAGCCTTACTTGCTGTTACGCGTATGGTAAGTCTTACAGCGATGGTCACGATTACTGCTGGAGTTTTCCTTTCATTATTATTCAACGATTGGACGTTAACAGCTTTTGCACTAGCGATTGATATTTTTATCATTTATCGTCATCGCTCAAACATTCAACGTATTCTTAACGGTACAGAAAATAAAGTTCCAATGCCTTGGGATAAGCAAAATAAAGACACTAAGTAATTTCTTAGTGTCTTTTCTTTTTATTCAAATACAAAAGTTGCGGTTGATTGATAAGGTTTATCACTTGTGATGCGTAAAATATTTTTCTTTTCTTCAAGATCTAATGTGGATTCTGTTGCAATATCTGGATATCCATCCCAAGGCTCAAAGCAGATAAACGGAGAATCATCTGGATTCGTCCAAACGCCAACTGCTTCGATTCCATTTAGATGAACAGATACGCTTCTAGTGCTCTTAGGAGAATACAGTTTTCCTTTAAAGTTTGGAGTTATTGATTTAAACAGTAATACATCATTTGTAAATAAGTCATGGTGAAGTGAAAAATCTCCTTGTGTAAAAGGAACTCCTTCCAAGGACGCTAGGTATGGAATTTCAAGCTCTAATTTTTCGATAGGAGCATCTGACGTTAATTGTATATGATAATCCTCAAAGGCTAATCCTTCTTCTAGCGGAACAGCAAATGCAGGATGCCCACCGATTGCAAAATACAATTCTGGACTTGCAGTTGATAGTTGATACGTCATCTCTAAAGAATTTGAATGTAGCGTGTATTTCAAACGTAACTCAAACTCAAAAGGATAGGACTCATCAATCATCTCGTTCGTTAATAAGAAAGTTGCAAAACTATCCCCTTTTTCTTCTAAGAAAAAAGCATAATCTCTAGCAAACCCGTGTTTTCTAGCGGGATATTTCTTTCCTTTATAAATAAACGAATTCTCTTTAATGGCTCCAATATTTGGAAACAAAATCGGTGACTGTTTATTCCAATGAATCCCGTCTGGTTGATACATATATTCTGTATTAGTCTCTTTCGAAACAACAGAAGTTAGTTCCGCACCAAAGAGTTTTACTCCAACTTTTAAACACTCATTTTCAATAAAGATGTTTTCCATTTTAAATCGCCTCTATTTATGCAAATTTTAATTCAGACAACAATGAAGACTTAATATTTTGATTTTTGATTTTAATATAAGTTCCTTTAGTTCCTAAACTACGGCTTTCGATAATACCAGCAGATTCAAGTTTTCGAATCGCATTCACGATTACTGTACGCGTGATATGATACTCTTGAGCAATTTTAAGTGCAGTAAAGCGTAAGTCCATCCCATCAAAAAGACCAATAATGACTTTGATGGCTTCTAATTCACTGTAAGAAAGTGAATTAAGAGCTAAATGGACATTTTGTTGCTCCCGTTTTTCCTGCTCAACTTTACGAGTATTCCAGTGAAGCATTTCCGTCCCAATTACAGTCGCTGCATGCTCAGCAAGAATCAAATCATCTGTTGAGAAAGTTTTTCCTTCTTTCCCCATCACTACAAATCCTAACTGTTTTCCCGAAGCATAAATTGGAATCACAGTCGTCATTGCTTCTTGGAAATTTTCATGCAATTCAACTGGAAAAATTGTTAAAGCATCGGTTACAGGGATATTTTCCTTCGTAAATTTCAAGGATGTCAACTCTTTCATATAAAAATCTGGAAATTGACGGTTGTCCTTGTATTCTTTCATACGGTCGTTATTCACTCGGAACTCATCATGAATCCCAAGCATTCTGCCTTCTCTTGAAGCAATATACAAATCAACTTTTAGTAAAGATCCTAAAATTTCAGTCAACTTATTAAATGGTAAATCAGCTGTTTCTGAATCTCTCCACACGTTGTCGTATTGTACGATTTCATTTATTTTTCTTAAATCCGCTAATACTGTACGCACAAGTAATTTCTCCTTTTATAAGATATATTTCGTTAAATCTTGATTCTCACGAATCGCGTTTAATTTACTTTCAACATATTGTTCTGTAATTTGAATATTTCCCATTTGCATCGAAGGAGCTTCAAATAACAGCTCCTCTAGTACTGTTTCTAAAATCGTATGAAGACGACGAGCACCGATATTTTCCATTGTGCTATTCACTTCAAATGCAACTTCAGCAAGTTTAGATACTGCTTCTTTTGTAAAGACGATTTCGACATTTTCAGTTGCCAATAATGCTTTGTATTGTTTTAATAATGCGTTCTTTGGCTCTGTTAAAATACGTTCAAAATCTTCTTTTGATAAATCTTGTAATTCAACACGGATTGGAAAACGTCCTTGCAATTCCGGCATTAAGTCACTTGGTTTAGCAACGTGGAAGGCACCTGAAGCAATAAACAAGATATGGTCAGTATTAATAACACCATACTTCGTATTCACTTGGCTTCCTTCTACAATCGGTAAAATGTCACGTTGAACACCTTCGCGAGAAACCTCGCCACCGTTATGACCTTTAGCAGCAATTTTATCAATCTCATCGATAAAGATAATTCCAGAAGTTTCAGCTAGTTTTAGAGCTTGGGCATGCATATCTTCTTGGTTGATTAAGTTGTTCGCTTCTTCTTCCGTTAATAGTTCTAATGCCTCTTTTACAGTCACAGTTCGGCTAATTTTCTTCTTAGGAGTCATTTGATCAAGAACAGATTGAATTTGCATCATTTGCTCCATTTGGTTACCAGAACCTGCCATGCGCATTGGCTTTTCTGTTAATTCAATCGTCACTTCTTTTGAATCAAGAAGGCCATTTCTTAATTGTTGCTCAATATCACGACGTTTTTGAGCAATTTCTTCAGTGACTTCTTCCTTCATTTCAGGTTCTAATCCAGGATTTTGAATTCCCATTTGTTGGAACATACTAAAGAGTGAATCTTGTTGTGGATTCGAAACCTTTTTCAGAATGCCAGATTTCAGAATCTTCGCTAGCTTCTTCACAGCTTTATCAAAAGCTTGTGGTTTCACTTCATCTTGTTTTAATTTTGTAACGATTTGAATCGCATTTTCTACTAAGTCACGAACCATTGATTCCACATCACGGCCAACATAACCCACTTCAGTAAATTTAGTAGCTTCCACTTTTGCAAATGGTGCATCGACTAATTTCGCAAGACGACGAGCTAATTCTGTTTTACCAACCCCAGTAGGTCCAATCATTAATAGATTTTTTGGAGTCACTTCTTTCTTCATTTCTTCGTCTAATAACAAACGACGGTAACGATTACGAAGAGCCACCGCCAAAGCACGTTTAGCGTCGTTTTGACCAACGATAAATTGATCTAATTCTGACACTACTTCTCTAGGTGTTTTACTAATATTTCCTTGCATACTTACACTTCCTTACGCTAATGTTTCAGTGATGATATTATCATTTGTAAAAATATCAATTTCTGAAGCGATTTTTAAACTTTCACGAGCGATATCTTCTGCTGTTAAATTCGAATCACCAAATCTTAGGAGCCCTCTAGCAGCTGATAAAGCGTAGTTTCCACCAGAACCGATTGTTAAAATACCATCATCTGGTTCAATGACTTCACCAGTCCCTGAAACAAGTAACACTTGTTCTTTATTCATTACGATTAACATCGCTTCTAATTTTTGTAAGCCACGGTCACTTCTCCATTGCTTTGCCATTTCAATAGCTGCACGTTGTAAGTTCCCTTTAAATTGTTTGAGTTTATCTTCAAACATTTCTTCTAAAGTGATTGCATCGGCAACCCCTCCTGCAAATCCAACAAGTACTTGGTTGTCGAAAATACGACGGATTTTACGAGCCGTTCCTTTCATGATGACTTTTTCACCCATTGTTACTTGACCGTCACCAGCCATCGCAACTTGATTATCTTTTTTTACTGCACAAATTGTAGTCATGATTTTCCTCCATTATTCTTTTTAAAGGTACTTGCATCAAATTCACTCTTCCCAGCTTTAGACCTTGGAAAATATAGTTGGTAATTTTGTTGAAGAGCTTCCTTCGTCACGTGCGTATAAATTTGAGTCGAACTGAGGCTTACGTGCCCTAAAAGTTCTTGCACTGTCCGCATATCTGCTCCGTTATTTAACAAATGCGTCGCAAACGTATGTCTAAGCATATGCGGATGAATCTTTAACGTAAGGCCGCTTTCTTGGATTAGTTTCTCTAAAATATATCGAACACCGTTTGTTGTTAGTGGGTCTCCTAAATGATTTACAAACACAAAGGAATGTTCTTTACGTTCTTTTGCCATCAAATCTTTACGCCCTTCATTAAGAAAGGTCTCTAAAGCGGATCTAGCAAAGTCTCCAATTGGAACGTAACGTTCTTTGGAACCTTTACCGATAACCAGGATAATACTATTTTCAAGGTCTAATTGCTCAAGAGTTAAATTTGTTAACTCACTGACACGCATACCTGTAGCATATAATACTTCGACTAACGCTTTATTACGTTGACCTAAAGACTGATTTCCATCAATAGAATCAATAAATTTCTCAATCTCATCCTCATAGAAAAATTCTGGGAGTCGCATTTTACCTTTCTTGTAACTGACAGAAGCAAAAGGATTCGTTTCAACGACGCCTCTTTCGACAAGAAAATGATAGAATGACCGTAAACTCGAGAGAAAACGCGAAATACTCGAACGGTTATAGTTCTCACGGTGTAATACCCCAAGATAGATACGAACATCAACAACAGTGACATCATTCCAAGAATGAATCGGAACTTCAGTTAAATAGTCAAAGAAACGTTGAATATCACGTTCATACGCATGAATCGTCTCCGGCGAATACCGTCTTTCAACTTTTAAATACGTTAAAAATTCTTGCATTTCGTTCTTCATCGTCTTCCTCCTCTTGTTAACTTTAGCACAGTAAGTACTTTCTTACAACCGAATTGTCAAAATTTTTACGACAATTAAACCAAATTTAATAAATAGGATGTGAGAAAAGGCGTTTATAGGCGATGACGGTTCGCAGGTTAGCCGCAAAGGACTGTTTACAGTCGTGCGGACTAACCTCGAAAGGCTTGAGCCTATGCCTTTTCGAACTCAACTCCAGGATGCGAGACATCGCGCTCAGAAATGGAACGTTGGACTGGAACACCGGAAGGAACGTGAAACGTTCCGCGGATGTTTCAGGAAACGCACGCCATTTCTGCGATGACGAGCTCAACTAAATAGGATACGAGGGCGAACGCTCAGGACTGAAACACTGGAAAATCCTTCACAGTGTGAAGGATTTGGGTGTGGGCAATGCAAACTATATAGGAATACGAATTGATAAGACATTAGTTTATAAATTTCAGTTTTCTTTTATAACTAGCTAATATAGTTCAATAAACCACTGCGCTTAAATCAACAAGCTAATATAATTCGCGCAAAAAAGAGCACCTAGATTCGTCTAAGTGCTCTTTAGCTTTATTTTTGAACTGCTTCTTTATAATCACAATTACTACATGCAATTTGTTTTCCGCCGCGACCTTTTTTCTCTACTAAGTAGTGATCACATTTTGGACAATTGCGTCCGATTGGTTTATCCCATGATACAAATTCGCATTCAGGATAACGATCGCAACCGTAGAACAAGCGATTCTTCTTCGATTTACGCTCAATCACTTTCCCTTTACCACATGTTGGACAAGTGATACCAATATCTTTCACGATGGCTTGAGTGTGGTGACATTCCGGGAAATTGCTACATGCGTAGAATTTACCAAAGCGACCTAATTTAATGACCATTGGATGGCCACATTTTTCGCAGTTAAATCCAGCTGGTTCGTCTTTAATTTGAACTTTTTCAATTTCGACTTCCGCCTTATCTACTTCTACTTTAAATGGTTGGTAGAACTTATCGATTACTTGTACCCACTCTTCTTTTCCTTCTTCAACAAGGTCAAGATTATCTTCCATTGAAGCAGTGAAATGCGTGTCCACAATATTCGGGAAGTATTGTTCAATCATTTGATGAACTACATATCCAAGTTCTGTTGGTTCAAAACGTTTAGAAACCAATTTAACGTAATAACGTTTTTGAATAGTTTCAATGGTTGGTGCGTAAGTTGACGGACGACCTACACCAATTTCTTCCAATGTTTTAATTAAAGTAGCTTCAGAATAACGTGCAGGTGGTTGCGTGAAATGTTGTTCAGGAATAAGTTTAGCTAATTGAACTTCATCCCCAACTTGCATTTCAGGAAGGACATTTCCTTTTTTCGCTTCTGCATTATCTTGGTAAACCTTTTGATACCCGGCAAACTTAATCGTTGATCCGTTCGCTCTAAATACATGGTTATTTTGTTCTAAATCCACTTGTACAGTATCATATACCGCAGCTGTCATTTGACTTGCTACGAATCGTGACCAAATTAAAGTGTATAATTTTAATTGATCTTTCGTTAAATAACTTGCAATTGAATCTGGTGTACGCAGAACTGAAGATGGACGAATAGCTTCGTGTGCGTCTTGAGCGCCATCAGCGTTCTTTACAGCGCGTTTAGAAGCAAGAGCGTACTCTTTACCAAACTCTTTCTCAATGAACTCAGAAGCCTCGTTTTGAGCCGTTGCAGAGATACGAGTGGAGTCGGTACGCATGTAGGTAATCAAACCGACTGATCCACTACGTCCAAGTGATACCCCTTCATAAAGTTGTTGAGCTACCATCATCGTTTTACGCGTTCTGAAGTTTAATCGGTTTGACGCATCTTGTTGCAAGCTACTTGTTGTAAAAGGAGCTGCAGGATTGCGTTTGCGTTCTTTCTTCGTCACTTTCGTTACAGTAAATGGTTTCTTCTCAGAAATCTCAGCCATAACCGCTTTTACTGTTTTTTCTTTTTCTAAGGTTGCTTTTTCACTACTTGTACCGTAGTAGTTTGCTGTGAAAGTTTTCTTTTCTTTTTTGAATTGACCTTCCAGAGTCCAATATTCTTCTGGAACAAAGGCTTTAATTTCATTTTCGCGATCGATAATCAATTTCACAGCGATACTTTGAACACGACCAGCACTGAGCCCCTTTTTCACTTTCTTCCATAAAATAGGAGATAAAGTGTATCCAACTAGACGGTCTAAAATACGACGTGCTTGCTGCGCATCCACTAAATCCATATCAATTTTTCTTGGATTCTTGAATGCTTCTTTAATGGCATCTTTTGTAATTTCATTAAATTCCACACGGATTGGTGCATTTAAATCTAATCCTAACAAATGTGCTAGGTGCCAAGAAATAGCTTCCCCTTCTCTATCCGGGTCACTCGCGAGATAAACAGCATCTGCCTTGGCTGCTTCTTTTTTTAGAGATTTAATTAAATCACCTTTTCCACGAATTGAAATGTAATGTGGTTCATAATTATTTTCAATATCTACGCCCATTTTACTTTTAGGCAAATCACGTAGGTGCCCTTTACTTGCAACTACTTTGAAGTTTTTCCCTAAATAGCGTTCAATGGTTTTAGCTTTTGTAGGAGACTCTACAATTACTAGATTTTGCTTCACCATTAAATGGCTCCTTCCCTAATCCACTCTATCTATCAGTTTTCTCAAGCTAGGAAAGCCCGAGAATAGTGAGATTGCTTAAATTATCTTTTGTCATCATATCTAAACACATCCTTTTTGTCAAGGCAACAAAACAATCTCTTAAACTGTTAAATATCGTTTTTAAGGAAAATATTTAAGGTTTTTAGCAATCGTTTCACTACGCGAAACAAGACAAGCTCCAGCTTCGATGAGGCTATTTGTTCCCTTTGAATGGATAGAGAAAATACTTCCTGGAACAGCAAAAACTTCTCTATTTTCGCTTAAAGCTAAGTTCGCTGTAATAAGACTTCCACTTTTCTCTTTCGCTTCTATGACACATACTCCATGACTAAGTCCAGCAATGATGCGATTGCGATATGGAAAATGGAACTTTAAAGGTCGACTCTGCAATGGATACTCTGAAAGGATTAAACCTTTTTTAGCAATAACATCGTAAAGCTTTCCATTTTCAGGTGGATACACAACATCCAATCCACTTCCAATAACTGCAATAGTATTCCCATTGACTTTAAGGGTTTCTTCATGAGCTAATGTATCAACACCTCTGGCTAATCCGCTAATGACGACAATATTATCATTAACGAGCACGGGGATTAATTCACAGATACAATCTTTTGCATATTTCGAATGATCTCTTGAGCCTACAATAGCTACTGCTCTCTGATTTAACAGTGACAAGTTTCCTCTATAAAATAATACAATAGGAGGCAAGTATATTTCTTTCAACCTTTGAGGATAAGCACCATCTAAAATGGTTAGAACCTTAACCTTTTGTTCTTGTAATCTTTTAATCTCCAAATCCCAATCCATTGACTCAATCCACTTATTTGTTTCCTCAGGTAATGAATACTTTAAATCTCCTAAAACAAAAGTATCATTTAGCGACAGATCTTCTTCTAGTCGATTAAATAATTCATAGAATTGCTTACTGGTTAAAGTATCACTCATCGCAACTGCAACTAGTAATCTACGTTTTGTCCAAATCATAAAAAACTCCCTCTCGTAATAGTCTTTCAATACTATTTACGAGAAAGAGTTCTGTTTTGGTTTTTATTGATAATCTTTGACCGGTGCAAAAGTCATACGGTGAATCGGTGTTGGCCCTAATTTTTCAAGACCTTCAAGATGGGCTTTCGTACCATAACCAGCATTTTGCGCAAAGCCGTAACCAGGATACAATTGTTCATAATCCTTCATCATTTGGTCCCTTACCTCTTTAGCTACAATACTCGCTGCAGCAATAGAAATGCTCTTTGCGTCTCCTTTAATGATTCCTTCTTCTGGAATCCCTATTTCAAGTTTCATTGCATCGATTAATAAATAGTCTGGTTGTTCGGGTAATAATTCAATTGCTCTCTTCATCGCCACTTTACTAGCTTCATAAATATTAATCTTGTCGATTGTAAACGCATCTACAATACCGATACCAATTGCAACGGCTTGCTCCTTAATGATTTCAAAAATTTCAGCACGCTTTTTAGCACTTAATTTCTTTGAATCATCCAATCCGATATCTTCCATTCCTTCAGGGAGAATAACCGCAGCCGCAACTACTGGACCAGCAAGAGGCCCACGACCTACTTCATCAATTCCAGCAATTAATTGGTAGCCTTTTTGTTTAGCAGCACGCTCAAACTTTTGCATTTCTTCAAAGTGAGCAGCACGTTCTTCTTTTTTGGCAAATTGACGTTCAACTTTTGCAATTAAATCTTGAACTCCTTTACGTTCGTCGCCACGAAGTTCTGTTAAACGCTCATCCGATAATGTTTGAATTTCTTCAAGAATTAATTTGATTTCTTTGATGGAACGTTTTTCCATTATGCTTCCTCCGTTAAAGAGACAGGCGCTTGATCTAGTGTATAGCAACCTAATTTCCCTGAACGGATATCAAACACGATTCGTTCACTCGCCTTCTCATAATCATCTTTAAATCCTAAATTCTTAGTAATTAGCATTAATAAATCAACGTTCGAAAGTTCCAAATCGTTATCTGTTAAGCGATATGCTTTCTTTAAATACTCTGGGTAATCCAATGTAAACTGACTAAGAGCAAAGAGTGCAATATCATCCATATGAAGAAGCGCATCTTTAATAGCGCCGGTTAGAGCTAGTTTATTTCCAACATCTTCACTTTCAAACTTTGGCCATAGAATTCCCGGAGTATCTAATAACTCAAAATCATTACCAATTTTTAACCAACGTTGTCCCTTTGTAACACCAGGACGGTTGGCCGTCTCAGCTTGGTTTTTATTAATCATACGGTTGATAAAGGTTGATTTCCCAACGTTTGGGATCCCCAGCACCATTAATCGAATAGGTCTTGGGCGAATCCCTTTTTCCAGATTCTTTTCAAATACAGGTGCCATTAATTCTTTAATCGCTGCCTTTACTTGTTTAATTCCTTTACCATCTTTTGCTTCTGTTGAAAGTACTTTGATTCCTTGATTTGTGAAGTAGTCATTCCAGCGTTTCGTTTGAATGGGATCGGCTAAATCGACTTTATTTAATAAAATTAATTGTTTCTTTTGTCCTTTGATTTCTTCGATAATAGGATTGCGACTTGATTCTGGAATACGAGCATCTACCATTTCAATCACAACATCGACGAGATTTAATTTTTCTGTTGCTTCCCTGCGTGCCTTGGCCATATGCCCTGGGAACCATTGGATTGTTGCCATATATTTCGAATCCTTTCTATTTAAGTTTCAATAAATCATTCATTTAGAACCATCAATCATTATACCATGTTTTAGCATATTTTTCCGTTCTCTTTCTTATTCCTATAAAGAAAAACCTCAGTCCAATAGCAACTTTTCACTGCCAATGAACTGAGATTTCAATTATTTGCTAGAAAATCTAGTCAATTACTTCGTAAATACTTTCAGTGTTCCAACGAATTTTTGGTTTAATCTCTTCATTTCTATAACCAAAAGCACACATGACAGATACTCCAAATTCTGATGTATCAAGAACTCCTTTTTCTTCTAAATAAGCTTCCACTTTCGCTTTGTCAAATCCTTCAATCGGACACGAATCTATTCCCATCAAAACTGCCGCATTCATCATATTCGCCATTTGAATATACGTTTGTTTACTTGCCCAATCGAAGAGTGAACGTTCATCATTCAGCTTGAAATCACTTTCTTGGAAGCTCTTAATACGATGCGCATAAGCAGATTGCGGATCATAACTTCTATGTCTAACTTCTTGCATTAATTTTTCGATATAAGGTGTTTCGTAGTTTACACCTTTACGCGCTAAATAAATAACAAAATGACTAGCTCCATCAAGCATTGAGACTGCTCCCCAAGCCATTGATTTTAAATCTTGCTTCATTTCTTCATTGTTCAATAAAAGCATTTTCCATGGCTCAAAACCAAGTGAAGATGGTGCTAATCTACCAACTTCAACAAGTGCTGCCCAATCTTCATCAGAAATACGACGTGTTGGATCAAATTTTTTAGTAGCATAACGTTGATGTTGTAATGCAACAACTTCTTCTCTATTCATCATACAAGACTCCTTTATGTTACAAATTAAAAATAAACTGTTCGGTTATGAATTTAGTGTATCAGTTTCTGAATTGAATAGCAATATGGCTCTCATACTACAAAAAAGAGACTGAATCGCTCCAGTCTCATCATTATCATTGTGGATTATTTTCTGACGACTTGAACTTCACCTTCTTAATTTTGAAGTCAATATGTCGCTCCCTAATTGTTGCTTCAATATCATCAATTGAAATTTGTTTATCATTTTCAATCTGAATATTAATTTCGTATTTACCACCGATATCTTTTACATCAACATTTGCGATTTGATATTGATTCAAATTACAATATTGATAAATATCGTGAACAAGTGATATATCACCTACTGTCCCATTAATACTAGCTTGATAGATTTGGTGTGGTTTGGTAAAGTCATGCGTTAACCATTGGATTAGCATGACAAATATAGTACATACAAAGCCAAAGAACCACAATCCGCCACCGATAGCCATTCCGATACCTGAAGTTGCCCAAATACCAGCAGCCGTTGTTAAACCGCTAATTTTCTTATCACGCATAAAGATGATACCCCCACCAATAAAGGAAATACCACTTACGATTTGTGCTGCAACACGAGAAGTGTCAAAGTCTGTTGTATCTAAAAACGCTTCTTTAGAAATAATCATCATTAAGGCGGAAGTTAAACAAACAATAACGTGCGTTTTAACACCAGCTTGTTTATTTCTGGCTTTACGTTCATATCCAATTAATAGTCCGCAAATGCAAGCGAGAATAATTGCTGTAAAATGTCTTAGCTCTAACATCACATCAAATGAACGCACAAATACTTGATCCATACTCTTCCTCC
>CAUTST010000048.1:0-12197 GCA_963540995.1 uncultured Streptococcus sp. | reverse complement strand
AAGTATAATTCTAATGCTCCTAGAATTGCAATCCCTTCTAATGCAGATTGTCCTTCGTAGTAGTTGTACATATTTTTTAATTTTTGAGTATCGTACATTGTTAATACGATAAAGATTACCAATGTAATAGCAGACATAATCAATTCAACTACTGTACTTTGGAAGAAGAATACGTTAATCAAGCTAGCAATGATTAAACCTAATAAAGCTCCCATCGCTTGACGACCAAAACCAGTTAAATCTTTCTTCGTTGTAAATCCAACGATTGATAAACCTGCGAACAACGCGCAAGTTGATACAAATGCTTGAACAATACTTCCTAAGTCATAAACAAATGTTAATACAAAGAAAGTAAATCCTGTTAATGCTGCATATAAACAATATGAAACAATATAACGAATTGGTCTACCAAGCTCTTCATAATTTGGACGCATTACAAACACTAATCCTAATTGTGCAATAAAGATAATCCACATTCCGAACCCACGAGTCATCGTCATGAAATTAAAGAACGCATTATAAAACGCAGGTACTGTACTGAATAGGTAAGCAACTAAAGCAGAAATTGCTAGTCCGCCAAACATCCATCCATACACTTTCATGAAAAATTGATTTCTTCCAGCAATACTGGATTCAACACTATAATGATTATTTTCCATTTTTTCGCCTCATTTCAAATTTTATTATAGATATATTATAACATATCTTTTACTAAACCGTAAATAAATTGTTCTGGTTCAAACGGTTGTAAGTCGTCCATTTGCTCCCCTAATCCAATAAACTTCACTGGAATGTTTAATTCGTGACGAATTGAGAGGATAACTCCCCCTTTTGCCGTTCCATCTAATTTCGTTAAAATCAAACCTGTAATATTAATTGTTTCACCGAATTGTTTTGCTTGAACAAGAGCGTTTTGACCAGTCGTTGCATCTAACACTAATAATGTTTCATCTGCTCCAGTTTCAATTTCACGAGAGATAATACGATTCATCTTCTCTAACTCTTTCATCAAGTTTACTTTATTTTGAAGACGACCAGCTGTATCGATTAATAAATAATCGAAGTTCTCTTCTTTAGCTTTCTTAATCGCATCAAATACTACTGATGATGGATCTCCACCTTCACGACCTGATACTACTGGAACACCGACACGTTCACCCCACACTTCTAATTGTTGAATAGCGCCCGCACGGAATGTATCTCCTGCAGCTAATAAGACTTTATTACCTTCTTGTTTTAATCTCCAAGCAATTTTACCGATTGTAGTTGTTTTACCAACCCCATTCACACCGACAAACATTAATACGGTAGGGCGTCCTTCTGCTTTTTTCAATGCAGATAAATTATCTTCCCCTTTTTCGTAAATATCGACCATCTTTTCAATAATGACTTCTTTTACTTGGCCAGAAGTCGTTGCGTTTTGCAGACGAACTTCATCACGTAAGGCATCCGTAATCGCTAATGTCATCTCAAACCCAACGTCTGAAGAGATAAAGGTTTCTTCTAAATCCTCGAAGAAATCTTCGTCAATTTCTCTAAAGTCTGCAAGGAATTCATTTAAACGATCTGAGAAACTACGGCGCGTTTTCTCCATCCCTTTGTCATATTTCTCAATGACAATCGCTTCTTTCGTCTCCTCGTGTTTAATGACTTCATCTTCACCGGTAAAGGCACGTTTAATTCGATCAAATAATCCCATATTTTCCCCTCACTTTACGCTTGTTTATTCATTTCTATAATATGATAAATCGCCTGAGCAACTCCAGATTCCTCATTTGTTGCTGTCACATATTTGGCAACTTCTTTCACTTCTTTAGAACCATTGCCCATCGCAATTGGATAACCGACAACCGTTAACATCGGCAAGTCATTTTCCTCATCACCACATGCTGCCATTTCATCTAGCGAGATTCCTAGAATTTCTCCTAACATCTTTAAGCCATTTCCTTTTGAAACATGTTTGGGAACAACTTCTAAAAGAAATGTTCTAGATTTCATACAGTTGAAGCGCTCGAAGAATTCTTTTGGTAATTTTGCAATTCCTTCATCCAAGATATCTTGAGCGATACAAAGAACTGCTTTATTGAAGATATGTCCTTCTTCAAAATCTTCTGGATTCTTTTGTTCAAACGTAATTGGATGCGGTAATGTGTTATAAATGGACGGACGTCCTTTGGGATGCGTTGGCTCGTATGCTCTTACAGTATCAATCATGACTAATGGAAGTCCTACTTTTGTAACTTCTTCGTGGCAATACTTCATATCTTCAACAGTATGTCCTGTCTCATACACGATTTCTCCATGTTTTGTTTTTTGAATCAAACCACCATTAAAGTTAATCGCGTAGTCATCGTCCCCCATTAAATCTAATTCTTCAAGTAAGTGGACAATACTTACAATTGGGCGACCTGTACAAAGAACTACTTTAATCCCATTCTCCTTAGCTAGTTTAATCGCTATTTTATTTTCTTCCGTTATTTTCTTTTCACCAGTTAATAATGTTCCATCTAAATCTAATGCAACTAATTTAATCAATTGTAAAACTCCTTTAAGCGTTTCTGCTCTCATTATACATTCGTTGAACGTATCTCTTATAGTATACCACAAAATAGTCCTTTCGTATTAAAAAATAAGAGGTAGCACGCATTTGCCACCTCTTATTTCCTATTTCACTTCTTCTAATTCATCGAAGTCTTCAAACTTAACTGAAGCAAGTTTTGAGACCCCTGATTCTTGCATGGTTACTCCATACAATACATCCGCTTCTTCCATCGTACCACGACGGTGCGTAATAACGATGAACTGCGTACGATTTGTAAATTCTTTTAAGTAACGACCATAACGCGCTACGTTTGCTTCATCCAGTGCCGCTTCAACCTCATCGAGTAAGCAGAATGGAACTGGCTTCACTTCTAAAATCGCAAAGAGCAATGCAATCGCAGTAAAGGCACGTTCCCCACCAGAAAGTAAGCTGAGTGATTGAAGCTTTTTACCAGGTGGTTGAGCAATAATCTCAATCCCTGTTTCGAGTAAGTTATCTGGATCAGTCAACTCAAGAGTTGCACGTCCACCACCAAATAAGCGTGGGAATGTGCGTTCAAATTGAGTACTTACGGCATCAAAGGTTGTCTTAAAGCGAGTTGTTACTTCCTCGTCCATTTCCGTAATCGTTTCTTCAAGCGTTTTTTTAGCTTCAAGTAAATCTTGTTGTTGCGCTGTTAAGAATGTAAAACGCTCTTGTACCGCTTCAAACTCTTCAATCGCTAATAAGTTTACTGCACCCATTTGTTCGATTTGTTGTTTTAGGCTACGAACGAGTTTAGAAGCTTCTTCAATCGACATATCAAGTGTAGTTTTAGCAATCGCAGCTTCGAATGTTAACTCGTATTCTTCGCTCAAGTATGTTAATTTTTGGTCAATTGAAATTTCGAAACGATTCGCTTTTGTTTCTAAACGAGTTTGATTCTTCAATTGATCTTGTAATTGATGTTGTGCTTGCGTACGAGCTGCTTCAGACTGCTTCACATGAATTTCTAAAGCTGCACGTTCTTCACGCAACTCCTTGATGTGGGCATCTAATTCATCAACTTGATCTTTTAATGCGTCAAATTCTTCTTGGATTTTTGCGTAAATGGCCTCATCTTCCTCTTGATTACGAGATTGCTCAGATTTCTTAGAGTGTAATAGTTCAATTTGATCTTCTAAACGTGTTTTTTGAAGTTTTGTTTGATAGATTTCACGTTTTTCTTGATTAAATTGCTCTTGTACACGAGCGCGATTCGTTCCAAGTTCTTGCAGTTCTTTCTGTTTCTCTTGGATTTGTTGAGATTTATCTTCATTCGATAATTGAAGATAATCCAATTCTTTTTTCAACGCTTTATTTGCCTTCTGTAAAGCCGCTAATTTTTCGTGATTCTCAACATATTGTTCTTCCAATTGCTCATATGCTTCAATCAATTCATCCATCTCAAATTGATTTGCTTGTTGAATACGTTCATGTTTTTGAACTTCTTCAAGTGCAAATTTTGATTGAAATTCTAATTGATTGAGTTCTTGCTCAAGTTGAATATGAGTTGCGTTTATTTTGCGATACTCTTCTTCTAGCTTATTCTTCTCAGCTGTCACTTTTTGGAACTGAACTGATAATTTTTCATATTCAGCTTTTGCTTCTTCGAATTGCTTCGTCACTGTTTCTAATTGACTGTTACGTCGAACGAGTGATTGTTGGCCAGAGTTCTTAGAAGCTCCCCCTGTCATTGAACCACCAGCGTTAACAACGTCTCCTTCAAGTGACACTAAGCGATAACGATAACCCAGTTGCTTCGCCAATTGCTGAGCCACTTCTAACGTTGTAGTTACAAGGGTTGTTCCAAGTAAGTTTTTGATAATAGACGTATATTTCTTATCCGTTGAAACAAGTTCACTAGCAATTCCGATAAAACCATCGACTTTTTTCGCTTGGCTGACAACTGCATCTGGTACTTGCTTTTCTTTAATAATCGATAATGGTAAGAACGTTGCACGGCCTAGACGATTTGTTTTCAAATAAGTAATCGCTTTTGCAGCAGCCTTCTCATCCATTACAACGATATATTGGCTCGTTGCTCCTAGCGCAATATCAATAGCAGTCGTTAATTTCTCATCCACACGAATCAGTTCCGCTACAGAATTCACTACCCCTGGTAATTCTGATTTATGTTTAAGAACTTCACGAACCCCTTGATAGTAACCAGCATAGTCTTCAGAAACTTGTTTTAAACTTCGAACGGTTGCTTGTAATTGTTGAAGATGACGTTCTTTTTCCATCCTCTCACTAGAAAGAGTTGCATGTTCTTCACTCACTTTAGCAAGTTTTTCTTTTAGCTTAGAAAGTTGTTTGGCAACAGTTTCTTTTTCTTTTGTGGTTCCCTCGATTTTTTCAATAAACGCATTTGCTTTTTCTTCTAAAGCGCGATGTTCTTCATCAAAGGAATCAAAACGCTCTGTCATTTTTTCTTGAGTATTTTGATTGACTTCCATTGACTTCTCAAGGTTTTTCTCTTGGTTAAGTAAACGAGAAATTTCTTGTAATTGTTCAATATAACGATTTTGAAGGTCTTTGACGTTTTCCTCGTTACTCTGACTTAATTGGTCTAATTCTTCGACTAATTGACTCCAAGCCTCTTCTACGTTCTTTAATTCAACTTTCCGCTCGACTTGATTCTTTTCAAGTTGTGCTAGTTTTGCTTCCACTTCTTCTAACTCTCGAAGAGCAGCGGCTAATGCTTCTTGATTTTCTTCATCACTACGTTCAGCGAATTGACGACGTTGCTCGAATACTTTACGTTGGCCATCCAATTGTTCAACTTTTTGGATTAATTCCACGTATTCTTCTTGTTTGGCATCTAACTCTACATTACGCATTTCAAGTTGTTTTTGATTTTCTTCAATATCAACTTCAAGAGCTACTAATGTTGCTTCCGTTTGTGCTAATTGCTCTTGCAGTTGTTCTACTTCTTGAAGAGCTACTTTCCACTGAGCGTTCAGCGTTTCGATTTCGACTGCTAAAAGTGCTGTTTCTACATCTTCTAACTGTTCTTTCTTCGAAACATACGCAATCGCCTTTTCACGTTGCTCTTCCAACGGTGCTAATTGTCCTTCAATCTCATGAAGAATATCTTCCACACGATTCAAGTGATCTTGTGTTTGATTCAATTTACGTTGTGCTTGATTCTTACGGTCTTTATATTTTAATACTCCAGCCGCTTCTTCGATAATCATTCGACGTTCTTCAGGCTTTTCGTTAAAGATTTGCTCCACTTTCCCTTGAGAAATCAATGCAAATGAGTCTTTCCCTAACCCTGAGTCCATCATTAAGTCTGTAATGTCTTTCAAACGAACTGGTTTCTTGTTAATTAAGAAATCACTTGCCCCATTACGATTCAAACGGCGCGTTAACACGACTTGTGTTTGATCGGTAGCCAACACTTTGTCTTCGTTGTTGATATATAGATTGACTTCTGCAATATTCACTGGGTTTCTTGTTTGAGAACCTGCGAAAATAACGTCGTCCATCCGTTTTCCACGTAAACTTTTAGCCGATTGTTCCCCAAGAACCCACTTAATCGCTTCAGAAAGATTGGACTTCCCACTACCATTAGGTCCTACAACCGCAGTCACGCCTCTATCGAATTCAATTGTTGTCTTATCGGCAAATGATTTAAATCCCGACATTTCAATTTTTTCTAATTGCATGCTTTAATCCTTTCTTTCTATGAAAGAGAACTGTTCGATAGTTCTTCCATAGTCAATTTTGCAGCCATTTGCTCGGCTGCCTTTTTCGTTTTGCCACTCGCCATTTTGTATTTCTTCCCATCCACGGTTACTTGAACGGTAAATACTTTATCATGCGACGGTCCTTCTTCTTTAATCAATTCATAACGAATATGAACGGTCCCATTTTGTTGCAGGTACTCTTGTAATTCTGTTTTGAAATCAGTAATCAGTTCGTAACGTCCATTTTTAATTTTTGGAACAATCACTTGATCTAAGAAACGTTGTACTTCTTCCATGCCTTTATCTAAATAAAGAGCACCAACAAACGCCTCGAATACGTCACAGAGAAGGGCTGGCTTTTCACGCCCGCCGCTTAATGTTTCTCCTTTTCCTAGAAGCAGATACTCGTCTAAAGAACATTCCTTTGCAAGAAGCGATAAGCTATCTTCACAAACAATTTGTGCTCTTAGTTTTGTTAATTGTCCTTCTTTAAAATGAGGAAATTGTCTAAAAAGCCAATCTGAAATATTGAGTTCTAAAACGGCATCTCCAAGAAACTCAATGCGCTCGTTATAGATTCCCTTCATCTCTTTATGCTCATTGGCATACGAAGAGTGAGTCATCGCTTCGACGAGCAATGCCTCGTTTTTAAACGAAATATCGAACTTCTCTTTTAAAATTGCTGAGAGTGCTTGTATCTCTTTCATGATGGCCTCCTGAAAAATTCCTTATCTTCAATATTATACGCGTTTTGGGGTTAGATTACAAATTTACACCACAAAAAACGGCTTGAATTCAAAGTTTCAAGCCGTTTTAAAAATTTTATTTTCGGTATCCTTTTACGCAATATTGATTTTTTGCTTCATCATAGTTTAATGACTCAACAAGAGTACGCTGTTGAAGCTGATTCAACTCTTTCGTTTGTGTCACTTCTAACCATTCTTCATAGTAAGTCATTTGCGCTTTTACTTGATCTTTCAAGAAAGCTTTTAATCGTTCCACATCCGCTTCCTTCACTGCAGAAATTTGTATCGATGGATAAAGGTTTGGTTGAAATTCGCCTTCAATCAAATCTGTCTTATTGTAAACTGTAACCATCGGAATTTCTTGCATTTCCAAATCATTTACTAAATCTGTCACTGTCTTTTCATGTAGTGAGAATTGAGCATTTGATGCATCGACCACATGAACTAATAAATCGACATCTGCACTTTCTTCGAGTGTTGATTCAAACGCGTGAATCAATGTCGTTGGCAGCTCTTGGATGAACCCTACAGTATCTGTTAACGTCACTTCAAAATTTGGGAACAAGTCTACTTGTCTTGTTAAAGGGTCAAGAGTTGCAAACAATTGATCCATTTGGTAGGTTCCCGCTTGTGTTAATTGATTTAAAATCGTGGACTTTCCAGCATTCGTATACCCGATTAATCCAAGTTGGAATCCATTAGAACTCTTTCTCTTCTCGCGGGAACGTTCACGGTGTTTCTTGATTTGTTCTAGCTGTTCTTCGATATCTTGAATTTGCTTACGAATATAACGTCTATCGGTTTCTAAACGCGTTTCCCCAGGACCACGTGTTCCGATTCCCCCACCTTGACGAGACAAGCCTTCACGTTGCCCAGAAAGACGAGGTAGCAAGTAGTTTAATTGCGCGAGCTGAACTTGAAGTTTCCCTTCTTTAGAGCGAGCACGCATTGCAAAAATATCTAAAATCAATTGCACACGGTCAATGATACGACAGTTAATCGATTCATTAAGATTTTTCACCATCGAGCCTGTGAGCGATTGATAGAATACAACAAGGTCCACTTCTAGTTCATCGACAAGATGGCTGATTTCTTCCACTTTTCCTTTGCCAACAAGGGTACGTCCACTAATCGACTCACGTTTTTGGGTCACAGTAGCAACCACTTCACCCATCGCTGTATCAACTAATTGGGCAAGCTCTTGGTTAGCATATGCGAAATCTTCATCCGTTTGCGTCGTTTGTACGCTTACGATTAATACGCGTTCTCTTTGTTCCATTCTATCCCTCCTCTACAAAAGCTGATAGTTCTTCTAATAGTTCTTCTTTATCTTTTGGATTCTCTAATAAATTCACCCAACGAATTTGTGGAAGACGATTTCTAAACCACGTTAATTGTCGTTTCGCATATCGTCTTGAATTTTGTTGAATGGTTGCAATAATCGCTTCACGAGACTGCTCTCCTTCAAAATACGGAATCCATTCCTTATATCCAATACCACTAATCGATTGGATATCTAGACCTTTTGATTTTTCATATAAATCTCTTGCTTCTTCTTCAAGACCAGCCTCACACATCAGTTCTACACGTAAATTAATGCGCTCATATAGAAGTGCACGATCTGTATTCAAACCAATTATAAACGCATCATAGTGCGGAGTTTTTTGAATTTCTAGACTTGAAAACTTCTTACCGGTCGCATGAATCACTTCAAGGGCCCGAATCACACGTCTAGGATTATTGACCGAAATTTTAGCAGCAGCCTTAGGATCTACTCCATTTAATTCATTCCAGAGCGTCTCTGACCCTTTTTCTTCCAGTTCTTTTTCTTTTAATAAACGAAAGTCCGGATCATTCGAACCCTCTCCGCTATAATGAAACCCATATAGTAGTCCTTCGATATAAAGCCCCGTACCACCAACGATTATAGGTAGCTTCCCACGACTCGTGATCTCTGTAATAGCTGCTTCTGCCTTCTCTTTAAAGTCACTAGCCGTAAAAGGTTCATCCCACTCACAAATGTCTAGTAAGTGATGAGGAACGCCTTCTTTTTCTTCTTCAGTCACTTTTGCAGTTCCAATATCAAGCCCCTTATACACTTGAAGCGAATCTCCATTAATGATTTCGCCATTGAAGTGTTTTGCTAGTTCAATACTGAGAGCTGTTTTCCCTACCGCAGTTGGTCCCACGATAATTATAATTTTTGGTAGCTTATCGCTCATAGTTCTCCTTTAATTGTAACGCCTTTTCCGGAAAGTCCGTAAAAATAGCTTCAATCTGTAGTTCAAAACAACGATGAATGTCTTTATCTTCATTCACGGTCCATACACGTAAAGGCAACTGATTCGTATTCCAAAGAAGCGTCCAATCAAGCAACTTCAAATCAGGATGATACGATTCTTTTTCAAGCATGGCATCGCCTTTATTCGCCCACTCCTTGGACTCAAAGAGTAGCCCAATTTCTTGAGTTGGTTTCGCTTGTTTCAATTCAACTAGTGTATAAGGATTAAAGCTAGAATAGACAATTGCAAATGGCCAATCCTCAGTGCTTTGCAATGCGAGACATTTCTCAACGAGACCTTCATATTGAATAATATCTGTTTTTAACTCAATGTTTAATTGACCATTGAACCCTAACTCTTTCAGCAATAGAAGCACTTTTTCAAGAGTGGGAATCTTCTCGCCTGCAAAGGAATTATGAAACCAACTTCCTGCATCCAGTGCTTTGATTTCTGCTAACGTTAAGTTCCTAATTTCTCCAGTTCCATTAGTTGTACGGTCGACCGTTTCATCATGAATCACGACTAAATGTCCATCCTTGGTTAGGTGGACATCGAGTTCTATACCATCACTTCCCACACGCACTGCTTCTTTAAATGAAGCAAGTGTGTTTTCTGGATGAGTTCCTTTACTCCCTCTATGTGCAAAGATTTTTGTCATTTGCGTTCACCTTCTGCTCGTGTATCATTTTCTTGTTTAATCGCGTTTGAAATTTGTAATAATTCTTTAGCATTTTCAAGTGTTAATGCGGTAATCGTCGTACCTGAAATCATACGTGCAATTTCTTCTGTACGTTCTGTTTCGTTCATTACTTTCAGAATCGTATGCGTACGTTCACCTTCTTCAACTTTCTCAATATGAATATGCGTATCCGCCATACTTGCCACTTGTGGTAAATGCGTAATACTCAACACTTGAGCATATTCAGAAATATAGTGCATTTTCGAAGCAATTGCCTGTGCCACACGTCCGCTAACTCCTGTATCCACTTCGTCAAAAATAATTGTTCCAACGAGTTGTTCTTTCGTGAAGATAGTTTTCATCGCTAGTGTAATACGCGACAACTCCCCACCAGAAACAATCTTGCTAAGAGGCTTCAACGGTTCGCCTTTATTTGTTGAAATATAAAACTCAACAATATCAATTCCTGTTTCAAGTAAGGCTTCTGTTGTTTCAAATTGAATGGCAAATTGCGCATTCTCCATATAGAGTCCGTGCAATTCACTCACAATATCTGCTTCTAAGCGTTTTGCTACTTCTTGACGAATACTTGAAATCTTCTCTGCAATCGCAAAGGCTTCAAGAGTGGCCTGCTTCAACACTTTTTCTGTTTCAGCAATCAACGCCTCTTTATTTTCAATCTTATTCAAAGCATCTCTTGCTTTATCTTGGAAGGCTAGAATTTCCTCTGCATCATCCCCATATTTACGTTTTAATTGATAGTAAACATCGAGACGTTCTTCGATAAAGGCTAGGCGTTCTTCATCAAATTCTGCATTTTCAATTTCATGACGAATCGCACTCGCAGCATCTTGTAATTGATAGTAAGCCTCGCTCATTTGCGTAGAAAGTGTCTTGAAGCTTGTTGAAATCGATTCTAGGCTTTCCACTTCACGTGTAGCTTCTCCAATGGCATCAACGCTTGAATATTCTTCCCCTTCAAGTGCAGCCAGAGCTGTTTGAAGAGCTGTTTGGATTTTTTGGAAGTGTGTAAAGTACTCTTTTTCTTCGCTTAATTGTTCTTCCTCACCCACATAAATATTAGCTTCTTCGATTTCTTGCAATTGGAATTTCAACATATCTACGCGTTGTGCGTCTTCTTTTTCTGCTGTTTGCAGTGCTCTGAGTTCTTGTTTGGCAGCTACGACTTTTGCATAAGCCTCATCGTACGAAGCCTTCAATTCGCCCATTTGATGGTGTGCAAACTCATCTAATAGCCCTAAATGTTTCTCTTCGTTTAATAAAAGAAAATGCTCATTTTGGCCATGGATATCGATTAAATAAGGTCCAATTTGTTTGAGAAGCGCTACTGTGGCTAACTGTCCATTAATACGGCAGTTTGATTTTCCATTTTGCAATAATTCACGTTGAATCATTAATTCGTCTTCAACGACTTCAACCCCAACTTCTTGCAATTTTTCAACAACGGATGGATCCTCAATTCGGAAAACACCTTGAATCAAGGACTTTTCTTCACCATAACGAATCATTTCGAGAGACGCACGTTCACCAATTAATAGGCCAACCGCATCAATAATAATCGATTTACCAGCACCCGTTTCCCCGGTCAAAACCGTCATCCCTTTTTCAAACGTACACTGAACTTCTTCGATAATGGCAAAATTTTTAATATAAATCTCTTGAATCAAGTTCGTCACCCTTTACTTTTTTAATCGTTGCGCTTCTTTAACGGTCTCACGTGCGAGTTCTTCAAATGAATGAACTTCACTTGGAGCCGTATTTTTTAAATGCGCTAAAAATTCAATATTCCCACTTCCACCAGTAATTGGTGAATACGTTACTTTTTCAACAGTAAATCCGATTTGTTCACTGAAGCTTAAAATATCCACTAATACATCTTCATGGACTTTTGGATCACTCACAATCCCTTTTTTCCCGATGCGCTCACGACCTGCTTCGAATTGAGGTTTAATCAACACGAGCACGTCTCCGCTTTCTTTTAGAATTGGCTTTAATGGCGGTAAAATCAGCTTCAATGAGATAAATGATACGTCAATCGAAGCCACATCTGGTTGCCCTTTTGTGAAATCATCTGGTGTTGCGAAACGGAAATTCATACGCTCCATTACAACAACACGCTCATCTTGGCGAAGTTTATAATCTAATTGGTTATACCCCACATCGAGTGCATAACTTTGTTTAGCACCATTTTGTAAGGCTGCATCTGTAAAGCCG
>CAUTST010000047.1:0-12269 GCA_963540995.1 uncultured Streptococcus sp. | reverse complement strand
CTTTATTACTTCTTCTAACCATGAATTGCGGAAAGAGGGTAAAAAACAGAAAAAAGGTCGGGCGAAAAATCGCTCGGCCTTTTTGGGTTGGATTATTGTTTGATGCTGTATTTTGTGCCTTCGAGGGATGCTTGTAATGCCTCGACGCTTGCGTCGCCTTCGACTGTGGCTACTTTTGTTTCTAAGCTGACTTCAACGTTTGTTACGCCTGGGACGTTTGAGAAGCGTTCCTTCACTGTGTTGGCACATCCTGCGCATTTGATTCCTTCTAAATTGTATTCTTTTTTCATAAAAAATCTCTCCTTTATTGTTATGCTTTCCAGCGTTTTAATCTTAGGGCGTTTAATACAACGGATACGGAACTGAAGCTCATTGCGGCTCCGGCAATCATTGGGTTGAGGAGTGGTCCGCCAAAGAGGTGAAGGACTCCCATCGCAAATGGAATTCCGATAATGTTGTAGGCAAAGGCCCAAAATAGATTTTCTTTAATATTACGGATGGTTGCACGGCTAAGTTTTAACATCGCTGGTACATCCATCAAGTCGCTCTTCATTAAGACGGCGTCAGCAGATTCAATGGCTACGTCTGTTCCGGTACCGATTGCGATACCGACTTGTGCTTGTGCAAGTGCTGGGGCATCATTGATACCATCCCCCACCATCGCCACAATATAGCCTTCTTCTTGTAATTTTGAGACGTAATTCGCCTTATCTTGCGGTAAAACTTCACTAAATACGCGGTCAATCCCCACTTCGGCAGCAATTGCCTGTGCCGTACGTTCGTGATCCCCTGTCATCATGGCTACTTGAATGCCCATTTCATGTAGGGTTTGGATGGCACGTGCGCTGCTTTCTTTAACGGTATCCGCTACAACAATCAGCCCTTGTACGGTATCGTTATATCCGATATAGAGCGGTGTTTTCCCTTGTTCAGCAAAACGATTCGCTTTGTCGTTCATGCCAACCGTTGCAAGTCCATTTTCGCGCATCCATTTTTCGTTTCCAAGAAAGACGAGTGTTTCACCAACGTGGCCTTTAATCCCAAAACCAGGAATGGCTTCAAAGTTCGTTGCTTCTTCCAATGCGGCGCCTTGTTCTTTGGCTTTTGCAACGATGGCTTCCCCAAGAGGATGTTCTGACGCCACTTCAAGGCTGGCAGCTAGACGAATGAGTTCATCTGCATCGGTATTATCTGCAGTGACTACATCTGTGACCACAGGAGTCCCGTTTGTAATCGTACCTGTCTTATCGAAAACAACCATATTCACGTGGTTCGCTTCTTCCAACGCTTCACCGCTCTTCAAAAGGATTCCGTTTTCGGCCCCTTTACCAGTTCCCACCATGATAGCAGTAGGTGTTGCAAGTCCTAATGCACATGGGCAGGCGATAACGAGGACTGAGATGGTAATTGTGAGGGCAAATACCCATGATTCTTGTCCGAGGAAATACCAAGCAAGACCAGAAACAAGGGCCAATCCAATGACGATTGGAACGAATACTCCAGAAACCTTGTCAGCTAGTTTTGCAATCGGTGCTTTAGATCCTTGTGCTTGTTCGACTAAATGAATGATTTGAGAAAGGGCTGTGTCTTTCCCGATTTTTGTTGCTTTAAGAATGAAGGAACCTGTTTTATTTAAACTTGCCCCAATCACTTCATCGCCAACTGCTTTGGATACTGGAATGCTTTCCCCTGTTAACATCGATTCGTCAACGGTTGAGTTTCCTTCTGTCACAACGCCATCGACAGGAACTTTTTCACCTGGTTTTACACGAATGAGGTCGCCCACTTGCACTTCTTCTACAGGAACTTCTACTTCTTGTCCGTCACGTAACACCGTCGCCATTTTAGGAGCAAGTCCTACGAGCGTTTGAATCGCCATTGATGTTTTCCCTTTTGACACGGCTTCGAAGTATTTTCCAAGAGTGATTAGGGTTAAAATAACGCCGGCTGATTCGTAGTAAAGGTTCATCGCAAAATGCGCGTGGCCTTCTAATACATGGTACGTTCCGTAAAGGCTATACAGGAACGCTGCGCTTGTACCAAGTGCGACTAGGCTGTCCATGTTAGGATGCCCTTTGGATAAGGCTTTAAATCCATCCACGAAGAAGTGACGTCCGATCCAGAGAATTGGGAGAACGAGCGCCAATTGAATCAACGCGAAGCTGACTGGACTTTGCATCGGACTTAGAAAGGCTGGCATTGGAATTCCAACCATATCCGCCATTGCGATAAAGAGAAGTGGCACGGCGAAAATCGCTGAAATGGTTAAGTCTCGCTTCATTTCTCTTAAGTGCGCTTCTTTCTTTTCGTTCTTTTCTTCAAGTTCTTCTTCCACTGATTTTCCACGAGGACGGGCGCCATATCCCACACCATCGACCACTTTGGCGATGTCCTCAGGGGTAACGCTATCGTTTGCTTCAACGGTCATAATCTCCGTTGCCAAATTAACGCTGGCTTTATCAACGCCTGGCATTTTGCTAACGGCGTTCTCTACCGTCATCGCACATGAGGCACAACTCATTCCTTCGATAATGTACTCTTTTTGTTTACTCATCACTTTCACCACTTTCGTTTACATCTGTAATTTACATTCTTAGTTTACAACTGTAATTTACAAACGTCAACGAAAACGCTCAGGAAAATTTTTAATAAAAAAAATTAGGCCCTTACTGCGCCTAATTCTTTACCTTTTTAGTATCGTTGTACTTCATTTGACTGCACTATAATAACAACCAGTAAAATTATAAACTCTGTGAATTATCCCATAGCGGCGACGGATAACATGGAGAAAATCCAACTTTAATCCCTTTCTTAGTTGATTCAACAAAGTGCTCTAATTTACTTATAAAAGCTGTCTTCGCATCTTCAAAATTGTCAAATTTTATAGTATTTCCCATAACATAAGATCTGTCATCTCGGCCATTTATCATAAACTTTCCATCTCTATAGAATAAGTGAAATGCCCATGGTTGTCGCTTCTGCTCATCAAACAAAACATAAGACAAGCTTTCAAAATCTCATTCTTTAATTTCTTGTTCAACTATACATTTCATATTCTCAATATCAATCATCGATTTTATCCCATAATGGTGATGGATATTCTGCTGATAATCCTAACTGTATATTCAGTTTATTAGATTCTATAACAAGTTCTAATTTTTCAAAAAAATCTTTCTTTGCACTTTCAAAATTATCGTACTCTTTGCTATGTCCAACTATATATGATCGATCATCTCGACCATCAACATAAAATTTTCCATTTTTCTGATAAAGATGAAATGCCCATGGTAGCCGTTTGTTTTCGTCGAATAAAACATAATGTAAGTTCTCGAAATGACGTTTTTCAATTTCTTGTTCAACTATATATTTCATGTTCTCAATATCAATCATCGTTTTTCTCCATACCTTTTTCTCCTGTATACATCAATTACTTCTTTCTAAGCAGGTCGCTAAACTCTTCAGATAAGAGTTTAGCTCCCAAACTATATTCACTACTATATTTATTTAATGTATCTTGTATATTTAAATCTCTATCGCCATTTATGTAAATTGTGAAATTAATTCCGCCCAACGGATTATGATTAGTTTCGTTATAATCAATCTCATAAGTCTTTATAATCCCTTTTTCTGTAAACGCGTCCTTATCATATTCCTTAAGGTTATCTTCAATTAACTTCACAACTTCTGGTTTCTTTAACTCTTCGTTCATTCGTTCTTTTGATGGTGTGTTCATGTACACAAATAGAGAAAATACTCCCACAATTACTGCGATAATAACTAAAAACTTTTTCATCCCATGACTCCTTTTATCTACTTATAAAATTAAAGCCTTTAAACTACTTTTCTTTTTTTAACAGTTCCGATAATGCTTCTGAGAGAACTCCAGCACCTAATCCATATTTATCATTAAATTTCGTCAAAGTTGGTTTGATAACTAACTTATTATCTCCGTTAATAATCATGTAAAATTCTATTCCACCCATCGGATTATAATAGGTTTTATTATAGTCAATCTCATAAGATTTTATAATGCCATCTTCTGTTAGTGCGTTTTTGTCTAAATTTTTAAGTGCCTGTTCAATAACTTCAACAACTTCTGGTTTCTGTAACTCTTCGTTCATCTTCTCTTTAGACGGTGTATTCGTACATCCCGCGATGATTCCTATTCCTAATAATATAGCAACCAATTTTAGTACTTTCTTCATCCCTGACTCCTTTTGTCTATGTGAATTACGCTACTTATTTTCCTCTTTTAGTAACTTAACAAGTTCCTCTGAACCTGAACCACTACCAATTTCATATTTATTATTAGTTTTAACAACTGTATATTGTAATTTCAAATTCTGATTACCATTCACATAAATTATCACTTCAATCCCGCCCATCGGATTATAGTATGTTTTATCGTAATCAATATTGTATGTTTTAATTTTTCCAGCTTCGGTAAAGGCCTTGCTGTCTCGTTTTTTTATAGCCTCTTCTATTACTTCAACAACTTCGGGTTTCTGTAACTCTTCGTTCATCTTCTCCTTAGAAGGTGTGTTCGTACAGCCTGCGACGATTCCTATTCCTAATAATAAAGTAACTAACACTAATACTTTTTTCATTCTTCCCGCCTCTTCTATCCTTGTGCTGGTTATAAAACTATTCATTAACAGCCTTCTCATAACTGCTGTTTGCTACAAAGCATATAAATTATTCACATTACTCATAAATTTCCAATACTTTCCCCCTACTGATTCGTGGAGGTTGATTCATTCTAATTCTAGACATATTTGGTATGCTATCAGATTTATCTAATCCAAAATCAATATGAATAACAGTATCTGGATTATTATTAAAGGTTCCCGTTACCGATAGATTATACTCCGCAACAGCTACTCCGTTACTCACAGGCCCTACTCTTAACGTACTCCAATCAAATTGTACAGATTCCACTTTGGGATAGACGGAGTGCATCCACTTCACAATTTCTTTCTCATGCTCTTTCAACCAAGCCAATTGCTTATCTTTTGCGGTCGCAAAGATTGTATTCGCACGCCATTCTTGGTTACTTAACACCGCTGCACCTACACCCAACAACGTAACAGTTCCCATAATTGCTAGTTTCTTCTTCATTTCTCATCCCTACCTTTTATTGTTAAACCATTTCGAATTACTCATAAATATACAATACCCCATCTTTTTCGATTCTTGGTTCATGATTCATTCTAATTCCTGACATATTCGGTATACTATCCTGTTTTTCTAAACGAAAATCAATAACGATAAAAGTATTAGCTATATTATTAAAAGTCCCATTTACGGAAAGATTATACGATTCTGCGAATACCCCATTACTAACAGGCACGACTTTAAAAGTTTCCCAATCAAATTGTACAGATTCCACTTTTGGATAGGTAGAATGCATCCACTTCACAATCTCTTCCTCATGCTCTTTCAACCACGCCAGTTGCTTATCTTTTGCCGTCGCAAAAATTGTGTTCGCACGCCACTCTTGATTACTCAGCGCAACAGCTCCTACACCTAACAGCGCAACGGTTCCTATAATCGCTAGTTTCTTCTTCATTTCTCATCCCTACCTTTTTTGTTATAAGAATTAACTCCATTTTCTCTTTTATCATACCATATTCGCAAAAACATATTCTGTGTTTTTTAATATTACTAAAAATAAATCTCCATACGGTTCAAAAAAATCCTAAGTCTCATCAACTTAGGATCTACCTATTCTATTCTTCTACAGAAGCTAAGAATTCATCGATGTCTGCTCCTTCGATGATTTTAACTTTTGAGCCTCGGTCTTTGAAGATTCCCAATGGTTTTTCAATGATTTTTATAGCTTCGATATCTTTACGTCCAATTTTTTTCCACCACTGTCCTTTATCGTATACTTCAAAACCTAGCTTCTCGATTAATGGGTACTTCTCAATGCCAGCGTTTAGCACAAAAAGATCTTTATCAATAAGCTTTCTGTTCACAAAAGACATCACGTCAAAAAAATGCCCTTTGTATTGAATTTCGTACTCTATTTCATAAAGATAATCTAATTCATGGATATCAACATCTTTAACAAAAATATCAGGACGCTTTTCCCCAAGGATATCAATGTATTCTTCAAAACCTTCTTCCTTTTCCCCGCTAATAACCCGATAGAATGTTGATATTTTCGCAACTCTATATTTCTTTCCTTTATAAATTCCGTACATTTAGACACCTCCTATTTAATAAGTCGCCACAATTTATCTGTTCCATCAAAAATGAACTGTTGGACTACTTCTCCATTTCTAGGATAGTTGGATTTTTTTGCTATCTGTATACAAAATTTATTTCCCCCAACCATTCGATTTAAGGCTCCAAGAAATTAGCTAGCTCTTTCGACACTACAGAAGTTCCAACTCTATATTTATTTTGGCTCTTATCTACTAGTAAGCTTATTCTAAAATCTCTATTCCCATTAATAAAAACTTCAACCTCGATTCCCCCACCAGCATTCTGATGAGTCTTTTCATAATCAATTTCATAATTTATAATTTTGTTATTCTCACCTGAAATATTTTTCTCAATATTTTTTATTGTTTTTTCTATTACTGCAACTACTTCTGGTTTCTTTAACTCCTCATTCATTCGTTCTTTTGATGGCGTATTCGTACATCCTGCGATAATTCCTATTCCAAATAATATAGCAAACAACTTGAGTACTTTTTTCATCCCGCGACTCCTTTATTCTTTATACTCATTATTTTTCCTTTTTAATCTGAGACCGTTTCTCCAAAATATAAGCCTTCTGCATTTTCAATAACAATCGAATAATAATACCCACGATTACTATTACTTCCGACTAACGATACGCTCAGCGAATCCGAGTCCCCTAACCCTAAAAAGGAATTAATGATTTCATTTGTTACTTTGTAGCGCAGTTCAAAATCACCATTCATCATACTATAGGACTTTTCTTGTAAATCTAACTTTGATAATATATCCCGATTTAAGGTCAATTTCTCAAATAAGAAGCCTCGGTACGGCCAATATACTGCATCACTGTCTTTGGCAAATTGATAATTTCCATCTTGATATTGAAAGTTTGTTTCAAAGATTTTTTCACTTCCATTATCTCCAATCTTTGAAACAGTGCCGCTAATAGGTTCTCCCTTACGCATAGCTATTATTTCTACTGTAAACAAATCATCGCCATCCATGAAAGACTGCCTTATCTTAAATCCACCTGGAAATTGATCAAACAAGCTTTCTAATCTTTCTGTTGGATAAACTCGACTCATTTCTGTACCAATACGTTTTTCTAAATACGCACGATTACTTCTTGGATTACATCCAAATGACAGAAAGATAATTCCTCCCATTATACATGCGTATAGTATTTTTTTAAATTTCATCTTCTTGCCTCTTCTACCCTTTTTTACTAGTTCTAAAAACGAATTCATTAACAACCTTATCATACCATATTCACAAAAATAAATTCCGTGTTTTTTAATATTACTAACAAAAAATGCCACTGGTAACCCAGCGGCATCATTCATTATTGTGTTTTAACCTCTACAGCCATCCCTTTGCTTTCAAATACTCATCCGGGATACGCAATTCAATCTCTGCCATGATCTCTTTTAAGTAGCTGTCCCAATCCTTTGTTCCCATATGACTACGCATTTTGCTTTCAAGCGATGCTCCAAATTCATCATTCAAAACAATAGAGAACTCGCATAAATCATTGTCATAATTAAATTGAACCCAATAGTAGTCATATACCCTGAATACGAGGCGTAATATATAATGATTTGGGACATCAACCAATTCACAAATGGTTATTTCAGTAACTCTATCTCCAAAATAACGCTCAACTCGTCCACTTAACTCCAGCGACTATTTAAATTTATATGCCTTATTCCTTTATTTTTGAAGTCCGTTCTTTATAATCCCATCAGAACTGAATCCTAATAAGGTTGATTCATATTTCTGTATTGTATCAGAATAATCATCCAAATCAGATAGCCACTTCCGAATGTTTCGTAATTTTACAACAGCCGAATAAAAGAATTGATTAATTCTGTTCGGCAAATAGGCAATATCATATTCTCGATGATTGCTATCCACATAATAAAGACGATTTGACGCTGTAGCTAAGTTGATCTTTTGTGGTTCATTAGAATCAATTGCAAAAAACGGTGATAGCCCTTCTTGTTGGAATAGGGCTTGTAACGTGTTCGAATCATGTCTCAAAGCTTCAATTTTTGGCATCAGTGAAAAATCAACGTCTACTAATGCGTTTTTAACAAAGAGAGCAAAGTATAGTTCGGCTAATTGCTGATCTAGAATTTTACAATACTCTGAAATGATTCCACGTTCGCTAATAAGTATAAAGTAAGCATCTGATTCTGAAACTAAGGAATAAATAATATCTACACCATCATAAACTTGAATACTCTCTGGTTTAGCTACAATTTCAAAATTACCTACAAATTTTTTCAGGGTACTGATATATTTTTGTTCAAACATTATAATCTCCTTAAATATCCATATTCGATTAATTTTCTAATAATAGCTGACTCATCTGAAGGAATTGCATTTATTAATTCAACAAACGAAGGATCCCCATTTTGCCCTGGCCAGATTTCAGAACCTGTTTCTTGATTAAAATATTTTGGATTATCAAATACAGTCTTATTTTCAAGATACAACTTAGAATCAATCGCTCTATCCCATGACATTAATTTCAATCGGTCTTTCACACCGATGCCTGCTTCTGCATACTCATGCCATTGAAGATATCGTTGACGATCTATCGGATCCATAGCATTAAGGGTTTGTTGAAATCCTTCTTTTTCAATATACTGCTTAAATTTCGAACTTTCTCTCGCCGCCTTACTAGCTTCTATATTCTCCAACACTCGATTTTTTATTTCAAGTGCTGATTCAACTTTTGGCACAGTCTTTCCATTCAAACTAAAGTTCTCAACTGCTTTAGAAGCAGAGTATGCACCAACAAAGTTCCCAAATAGGTTCATCAGCTGTGCGGTTTCTTCGCTTCCACCGAGAAGCTTTGTTCCATGATAGGCTGCTTGCCCAGTTGCTAACCCTCCGACTGTTCCCCAGAAGAACTGCGAGAGTCCTTGGGCAATACTTTTTGTCTTCGCAATCGGTATGAACACCCCTGTTGTTAGGGTGAAGACTTGTCCCACACTGTGGTATAACTCACCATTTCCTAAAAAAAGTGTATCTCGAATCGGATTCATCGCAAAGGATTTTCCGTCGCCAGACAATCCATAATAAATATTCTGTACAGCTTCGATAGAATTCGAAGCCCCATACATCCACGTAGCAGTTCCCGCAATCTTAAGTATTGGCGCCACAATCGGCAAAGCAGTCCCTCCGGACATGGCCAGCGCCGATACCCCGGCTACGAATGTCAAGACTCCAAAGACGAGATTCATAAGCCCTTGCTTGGTTCGTTCTTCGGCATGAAGTGCCTCCATGCGCACTTGATCACGTTCAAGAGCTGCTTGAATCTGAGGCATATGATCGTTCAAATAGATCGCAGATTGTTGCGCAGCCAACATGAATCGATTCATTGACGGCAACTGACGAAAGTCTCCTACTTGATAACTTCCCATACTACGGTCTCTACTCGAATGCTCCGCCAATAAACTCTTTGTCGCTGCTAGCAACTCCTTAAACGCCTGCAAATCTTGGCGAGCATGCATCTCTTCATATTGCGTAATGGATTCGTCTAGATGCTTGATATCCTTCATCAGTTTCTCATACGTGAATTTCGTCTTTGTATGACTAGTTCCTTGGTAATTCACTAATCCTGCGACTCTGAGCTTGGCAGTTGTTAACTGCTCCAACTGTTGTTCGAATCGTTGCTTAGACTTTCCTAGGTCTGAATGTAGCCCCTTATAGACATCTTCAGGCAATTCCGCATGGTTATGCGTATCGATTTGATAGTAGCCATCTTTATACAGTAGGAAACTTGCGATATACTCATTCATTAACAGCGTCAGCGTCTGTATGAATGTTCCATGAACTTCTGTCATATAGCTCTTCGCACTCGTCATCGCTTTCCCCTTGAAGCTCACTCTGGTTTGCAAGGAGGGCAATGGACTCTTGTAGATTTTTTAATGATTCTCCCCATTGTTGGATGGTTTAATTCGTTTGGCGCTGCATGGAGGTAATGTCGTTAAACTTTACTTGATACATCGTTCATCGTTCTTCTTGCCCTTTTTTAATCACCTTGACTGTTTAAATAAAACGATATCCCATCATCATTATTAATATATTTAATAAAAATCCTAAGCCTCATCAACTTAGGATCCATCTATTCTATTCTTTAATCTTCAACAGAAGCTAAGAAATCATCGATGTCTGCTCCTTCGATGATTTTAACTTTTGAGCCTTGGTCTTTGAAGATGTCCACCGGTGTTTCGACAATTTTTATGGCTTCGATATCTTTTCGACCAATTTCTTTTGCCCAGTCTAATTTGTTGATTTGCTTAAAGCCCAACTCATTCTTTAATTCATTTTGCTTTATATTAGGAATTAGTTCAAACCAATCATTTTTAATATTCATCTGATTCATTGCGCTTGTAATATGAAAAAAATGCCCCTTATATTGAATTTCATAATGAATTTTATATAAGTAATCTAGCTCTTCTATCTTGACTGTTTTTGAAAAATAATCAGAAAATAAATTCCCCATTGGGTCTGTATAATTTTGAAAACCCTCAATCTTCACCGAACTGTACAAAATAACTTCATCATCGTTTTTATACTCTGCTTCAAATTTTTGCTGTTTATAAATCGCATACATTAATATTCCTCATTTCTGTATTATCCAACCATATTTATTATTGAAGAGGTATTGCTTAATCAGCTTCCCTGTTTCACTTTCAAAAATACTAATCATATCTCCATTCCTAAATACATGTTCTGTCATCAACTTATACTCTGGTAATAAAATGTTTTTTGATCCTGTAAAACCTCTTCCTGTAAAAGGATAACTGCCATTCTCAACGTCACCAAATGGAATATATAATTCCTCTGTTTTATCAAGTGTAAATGATATTTTAGCAAAAGTCTTAGTTGTTTTTAAATCAAAAGGAGTGTTAGGATAATCTAACCGATTTCCTTCATATATATCTGAAAGAGTAGTTAATGCTGCTGAATGCTCATCAACTGTGGTATAACCACCAAAAGAATTACGTTTTCCTGTAATAAAATCTTCTACATATTCCGTAGGTATTGTTTTGTTCATAACAGTGTTTTTACCAGGCAAACCTATTATTTCACGAACTTTTCTCACCGACGCTGCCTGCTCAGAAGTTAATACCTTTTCTGGGACTAATAGGTCAGAAAATTCTTTCAAAGAATAACCTTCCGCTTCGATAATATTCTTTATTCCTAACTCAGTATTACTATCTAATTTCAATACACGGTCTAGATCACTTGATGGCGGAACGTTCTCATTTGTCACTTTTGGAACTTGAATCCTATTTAAACTAAAATCTTGAGTTAGTTTTGAGAAAGTATAACCACCAATGAAGTTTCCAAACACATCCATCATTTGTGCTATTTCTTCGCTTCCACCAAGAAGTTTTGTACCATGATAACCAATTTTTCCGAGAGTATATCCCCCAAATACCCCCCAACCAAACTGCCAGGTCCCTTGGAGGATACTTTGCGTGTGTGCGATTGGAATAAGAAGCCCAGTTGTTAGAGAAGACAATTGAACTACATTATTGTAAGTCTGTACATCTCCCATAAAAATAGTGTCTCGGAGAGGGTTAAAAGCATGTGTTTGACCATCTCCCCTTACGCCTAAACTTATATTGTGGACACCTTCCAAAGCATTTGAACTCCCCAATAAATACATTATGTATCCTGAAGTTTTTAACAGCGGAGTCACAATTGGTATCGCCGTACCACCTGAGAGCGCTAGCGCCGATATCCCGGCTACAACCGTCAAGACTCCAAAAACAAGATTCATAGCTCCTTGCTTGGTTCGTTCTTCGGCATGAAGTGCCTCCATGCGCACTTGATTGCGTTCGAGAGCTGCTTGAATAATGCCCATATGCTCATTTAGTTGGGCTGTCACTTGTTCATAGGCTACCATAAACCGTTGTACAGATGGTAGTTTTCCAAAGGCCCCCGATTGATAACTTTCAAGACTACGATTTCTACTCGAATGTTCCGCTAACAAGCTCTTCGTTGCATCTAGTAATTCCTTAAACGCCTGCAAGTCTTGACGAGCACGCATCTCT
>CAUTST010000046.1:0-12341 GCA_963540995.1 uncultured Streptococcus sp. | reverse complement strand
AATCATTTTAGTCCTTATCTTTTAAATGTCGATTTTAAAAGCACAAAAAAAGCTTATGACCGAAACGGTCATAAGCTGTCATTTTTCTATTCTGCAATTTCAACAACGAGGTAACGATGTGGTTCTTTACCTTCTGAGTGTGTTGAGATGCGTTTGTTTTTACTTAACGCAGCGTGAATTTGTTTTCTTTCATACGCTGGAAGTGGTTCTAAATAAACAGGTTGTTTTGTTTTTAATACTTTACGAGCGGTTCTTTCCGCAATTTGTTGTAATGTTTCACTACGACGTTGACGGTAATCACCAACATCGACTTGAACTGAAATACGTCCTTTAACGAAGCGGTGTACAGATACTTGCGCAAGTACTTGTAAAGCATTCAAGATTTTACCATGTTTTCCGATTAAAAGACCTTGTTTGTCTGTGTCGAATACGAAAGTCATGCGGTCACGACGTGCTTCAACTGTTACTGTTGCCTCAGCGCCGTATGTTTTAGCGATGCCTTCTAAGTATTCTTTTGTGACACGAGCAGCTTCTTCTAATTGGTCTACTGTTTCTTCGTAATCTACGTCTCCTGCTTCTTCGTCTTCGAAATCATCTTCATCGAAGTCTTCTTCAGGAACTTCTATAGTTTCTACTGTTTCTACAGCTGTTTCTTCCACTGTTTCCACAACAGATTCCAAAACTTCTTCTTTTGCTACTTCTTCGTTAACCATTGTAGCAACTGGTGTTAATTCTACTTCAGCATTTTTTTGACCGAAGCCAAACAATCCTTTTTTACCTTCAGAAATGATTTCCACAAACACTTGGTCTTGCGATAATCCTAACTGACGTAATCCTTTTTGGATTGCTTTTTCTACTGAAACGTCACTTACTTTAATTGTATTTGTCATCGTAAACTCTCCTACTCTATAAAAATCATTGTTATTATCTCATGATTGAGACATTTCAACAAGAGCTCTACAAGAATTATTTTCCGTGTCTTCTCTTCGCTTTTTCGAGCGCTCTGGCACGACGTTTTTTCTCTGCAGCAATTGCTTTTTGCTCTTTTTGGAATTTAAATGGATTATTTAATAGTAATGTTTGGCCTACCATAAATACGTTTCCGACTACCCAGTAGAGTGATAACGCACTTGATAACCCAAGAGACATAAATAGGATCATTACTGGCATTACGTACATCATAACTTTACCAGCGCCACCAGTATCTTGCATTTTCATAGATAACCATGTTGTGATGAATGTAGTTACCGCAGCTAAGACTGGTAAGATGAAGTATGGGTCTGGTTGGTCTAATTGGAACCATAAGAAATGACCTGTTTTTAATACTTCTGTACGGCTGATTGCTTGATACAATGCCATCATAACTGGCAATTGAATTAATAATGGTAAACATCCAGCGTATTGGTTAATCCCTTCACGTTCATATAAAGCATTCATTTCCGCTTGAAGCGTTTCTTGCGTTGCACGGTCACGTGCTGAATACTTCTCACGTAAAGCTTTAATTTCTGGTTGAAGAATTGCTTGTTTACGCGTACTTTGGTATTGGAAGTGCATTAAAGGAACCATAATTAAACGAGTAATAATCGTAAAGACGATAATCCCTAAACCGTAACTTCCACCTAATAGGTTTGATAACCAGATGATAAATTGAGATAAATTATAGAGAACAATTCGATCCCAAAATCCTGTACTAGACTCCGTAATTGGAGAAGTTCCACAGGCCGCTAAAAATAAAGTTAAAACTGCTAATGATAAAATCAATTGGCTTTTTTTCTTCAATGAAAAGTCCCACCTTTTAGAATATTTAATTTTCAACGATTCCTTCTTATTAATAGGAATCTTAATTTTTAGGTAATAAAGTAGCTAATTTTAAAACATGCATCATACTTCTTTTCATTTCTTGATAAGACATTTGTACGATGGGTTGACGAGCAATGACGATAAAATCTACATTTTGCGGCAATTGGTCATCCAATTCCATTAAAATATGACGGATTCTTCTCTTTAGACGATTACGTGTAACCGCATTTCCAAGTTTTTTGCTGACAGAGATTCCCACACGAAAATGGGATTGTCCTTCCTTATTATATTGATAAATAACGAATTGACGGTTCGCTGTCGATTTGCCTTTATGAAATACCTTTTGAAATTCGCGGTCTTTCTTTACTCGAAACGATTTTTTCATCTACTTGAATCTCTCCAGTCACTCAAATGGTTTTTAAAAAAAAAGACCACTGAGACGTTCAGTGATCTAAGCTGCTAAAACTTTTCTACCTTTACGGCGTCTGCTTGCTAATACTCTACGGCCATTTTTTGTGCTCATACGTTTACGGAATCCGTGAACTTTTTGACGTTTGCGTTTGCTTGGTTGATATGTTCTTTTCATTCGTGTGCACCTCCTACTGTAAATGAAATATCTAGTCTCCCTAGACAGTCTAGTACATTATAAATATAAAATGTTTAATTGTCAATATAAACTATCTAATCACTAAATTACTGAAGTATCATAACACAATAAGGCTAAAAATTTCTACAAATAACTGTCTATTTTGTTCTATTTTTTTAGTTATTCACATCTATGGTGGATAGTTTTTTTTGCATAAAAGACGATTTCCACATACTTATAAACAATTTATCCACAAAGTAACAATCTGTTTACAAAAATTATACACAATGGTGGATAACTCTATTAAATTACTTTTATATCAACTTTCTTTATTGTTTATAACTGCTATTTTTCTGTGTATATCTCTGTGAATTTCTACTTTTTTCTTCGACTTATCCACCGTTTTGTGGATAAAGTTATCAAAAATTGACTTTTTTTGTGATTTTATCAATCCGATTGTGGAAAACTTTTTTGAAAGATGGTACACTGTTAAATGGATTAGAATCTTGAAAACGATATAAGGAGGTGCATTTATGAATTCCATCCAAGAATTTTGGAAACTATTATTAGAACACTTTGAAAAAACAAATTCCGAATTTACCTTTAATCACTGGATTAAACCAGCTGAACCGATTCGAATTGAACAAAATATTCTCTATATTAAAGTGCCTTCTAAGACATTTGCGAGATATTGGCAAGATAACCTCATTAGAGACATTATGGAAATTGGATATGATTACTTTAGACAATCCTTTGAACCACGTTTTATTGATTCAGAAGATGAAGCGCAAGTAACCACTCCATTCCACCAAGGAGTCGAAGAAATTCAACCAACGATTCCTGAAACTCCAACAATGGTTGCCATCGAGGAAGACTCGCATTTGAATCCTAAATATACATTTGAAACTTTCATTATCGGGAAAGGAAATCAAATGGCCACGGCTGCCGCGCATTACGTAGCGGATAACCCTGGTAATACCTACAACCCTCTTTTTTTCTATGGAGGTGTAGGACTTGGAAAAACTCATTTAATGCAAGCGATTGGGAATAAATATAAGAAGAGCCATCCAAACGCACGTGTCAAATACGTGACGAGTGAAGAGTTTATGAATGAAATGATTGCTTCGATTGGATCAAAGACACCGCAAGAATTCCGCAATCGTTACCGTAATGTGGATATATTACTGGTCGATGATATTCAATTCTTAGCGAAAAAAGAAGCGACTCAAGAAGAGTTCTTCCATACATTTAATGCGCTTTTCAATAACCAAAAACAAATCGTATTAACGAGTGACCGTCAACCAACGGAAATTAAGGAATTACAAGAACGTCTTGTTTCTCGTTTCGTATCGGGGTTATCTGTAGATATTACACCACCAGACTTAGAAACAAGAATTGCCATCTTGCAAAATAAAGCTACTTCTCTTGGATTTAATATTCCTATTGAAGTGTTGAGTTATGTTGCAGGTCATATTCAATCAAACGTCCGTGAATTAGAAGGAGCCCTAATGCGTCTTCAAGCGTACTCCGTTATGGTCGGACAAGATATTTCAACAGACTTGGCTGCCGAAGCGTTGCAATCGTTCCTTCCTGGAGGCGAAGATAAGCTTCTTACAGTTCATGATATCCAAAGCGCCGTTGCGAAATACTACAATATTACAGTAGAAGATATTAAAGGAAAGAAAAGAACGAAGACAATGGTTCAACCACGTCAAATCGCGATGTATCTTTCTCGTGAATTAACACGTGTTTCTCTTCAGAAGATTGGTGCTGATTTTGGTCGTGACCACTCAACAGTTATTCACGCCTATGAAAAAATTAGCCAAGAAGCTAAAGATGATCCAGAAACAATTCGCGTGATTAATGAAATCAAGCATTCGCTCGGTTATTAAGCTGTGGATAAGTCCTATAAAACGGTGGAGTTTTCCACAATGGTTATCCACAATTAAAAAGGTGCTCTGTTATAAGGAAAATAGACTTTTCCACAATATACACAGGCCCTACTACTATTACTATTTTATTAATAAATAAATTAAATATAAAAGCACACCCTAAAGGAGGCAGTTATGAAATTTTCAGTAAACAGACAAGGGTTCTTAAAAAATCTTGTAGATGTGCAACGTGCAATTCCATCAAAAACAACGATTCCGATTTTGACAGGGATTAAATTAGTTGCCAGTGAAGAAGGATTAACATTAACAGGTAGTGATTCAGAAGTTTCTATCGAAGTATTCTTACCAATCGAAGACGAAGAATTACAATTAACAGTCCAAGAACCAGGTAGCATCGTTCTTCCTGCTCGTTTCTTTGGAGAAATCGTTAAAAAATTACCTTTAAATGTATTCACACTTGAAACAAATGATCAACTACAAGCAACAATTACAGCCGGTAATGCATCATTTACATTAAATGGATTATCAGCAGTAGATTATCCACAATTACCAGAAATCGAAAAAAATCATGTCATCACGATTCCTGTTCCATTATTTAGACAAGTGATTGTACAAACAGCCGTTGCCGTTTCAACTGCAGAATCTCGTCCAATCTTAACAGGGATTCATATGGTGATTAAAGACAACCAATTAAAAGCAGTCGCAACAGACTCTCACCGTTTAAGCCAACGCATTATTCCACTACAAATGCCAGCTGGAAGTGATGCATTGACTTTTGAAATGACATTACCTGGTAAAACATTATTAGAATTATCTCGTATCATCGATGGATTAGAAACAATTGATTTTGCGATTACAGATAATCAAATCTTGTTCCAAACAGAAACATTATCTTTCTACTCTCGTTTATTAGAAGGAATGTACCCTGATACAGACCGTTTAATTAACGACGGAGCGAACACTTCGATTACAGTCGTTGCTAGCGAATTGGTAGCAGCTGTAGAACGTGCTTCATTAATGTCACATACGGATAAAAACAATATCGCGACATTAACACTTTCATCGGAACGTATTCTATTAACAGGGAAATCTCCTGAAGTCGGTACGGTTGAAGAAGAAATCGCTGTGGAAAACTTCGAAGGAGCTCCACTTGAAATTTCATTCAACCCTGACTACTTAAAAGAAGCGTTGAAATTATTCGGTTCTTCAGAAGCGGTGATCAACTTCTTAGAAGCAAACCGTCCATTCACATTGAAACTAAAAGAAGACCACTCTGGTATTCCACATAGCTTCATTCAATTAGTGACACCTGTTCGTACATTCAACGGGTAATCCTATAAAACTTTCACTCGAGCTTTCGTTTTGAAGGCTCGATTTTTTTTTATTTTCAACTCTATTTTTTGCATTTGCCCGAAATTCACTTATAAGTGAATTTTGGGCAGCGAGATTTTGGGGTATTTTTGGGGTCTAAATTTCCAATTTTTGAAAAAATCCTATTAAATTTTGTTTTTCGTTTTTTTAGGCTTTTTTGTTGATTTTGACTCAAAATTGAAATAACCCCCTAAATTTTGCAATTTCTTTGCGAAAAGCGTGTAAAAATTGTATAATATTGTAGAGTTATTCTACTTAAAAATATGTGAGCATGCATGAGTTTAATGGAGTTCTCACCAATATCCATTAGAAAAGAGGAAGTTCATGACAACTATCGTATCGATCTCTGATGAGTACATTACATTAGGGCAATTTTTAAAACATATTGACGTCATTACAACGGGCGGACAAGCAAAATGGTACTTGCAAGAATATACCGTTTTTGTAGATGGAGAGTTAGAAAATCGACGTGGTAGAAAATTATATCCGAATACACGTGTCGAAATACCTGATGAAGGTATTTTTATTGTGAAAGAAATGAAATCGGATGAAAATGATTTGAACACACATGACGCATGAAGCTGACTAATTTACAATTACAAAACTTTCGTAATTATGAATCTGTCCAACTCGAGTTTACAGACGGTGTGCATGTTTTTATTGGTGAAAATGCACAAGGGAAAACCAACCTGATGGAGTCGATTTATGCCTTGGCGATGACAAAGAGCCACCGCACTACAAACGACAAAGAACTGATTGGATGGAAAAAAGAATTTGCGACGATTAAAGGGACCGTTGAAAAAACAGCGACAAAGACGAATTTAGAATTGCAATTTTCTAAAAAAGGAAAAATCGCGAAAGTGAATTATTTGGAGCAAAAACGACTCAGTTCCTACCTTGGAAACTTGAATGTCATTCTATTTGCCCCAGAGAACCTCACGCTTGTTAAAGGGTCTCCGCAAAACAGACGTAAATTCGTAGATATGGAACTTGGACAAATGAGTTCCCTCTATCTCTATGATTTAGTGGAATATAATCGCGTCTTAAAACAACGGAATATCTATTTGAAGCAGCTAGCGATTAAGAAAAAGCAGCCGGACGAATACTTAGAGGTTTTAAGCGAGATGTTAAGCGAGTTAGCTAGTAAAATCGTCTTTCATCGTCTCGATTTTATGAAGCAATTGGAGGCTTTAGCCATTCCGATTCATGACCAGTTATCGCTTGGTCGTGAGAAATTCTCGGTTTCGTATCAAGCAACGATTCCGTTGGAGGATGGGTTAACGCCTGAACAAATGAAAGAAATCTATATCGATCAATTCAAGAAGAATCAAACTCGTGAGGCGGATCAAGCCACAACGCTGATTGGACCGCACCGTGACGATTTGATTTTTTATTTGAACGAGATTCCGGTTCAAACGTACGGTTCGCAAGGACAGCAACGTTCGACCGTTCTCAGTTTGAAGCTTGCGGAAATCGAATTGATGAAATTATCGACAGGCGAGTATCCTCTTCTATTATTAGATGATGTATTGTCCGAACTCGATGATGATAGACAAACCCATCTGATTAAGGCCATTGAAAATAAAGTACAAACCTTTATTACCACAACGAGCCTAGATGGGATTAAGCAACAATTTATTAATGAACCAGTCGTAATACCGATTGAAAAAGGAACTATTTTAAAAACGGAGAGTGAGAATTGCATATGACAGAAGAAAACAAAGCTGAATTAGCTGCGCAATATGATGCCAGTCAGATTCAAGTATTAGAAGGACTCGAAGCTGTTCGTAAACGTCCTGGGATGTATATTGGTTCAACAAGTAGTGCTGGGTTGCACCACCTTGTTTGGGAAATCGTGGATAACTCCATCGACGAAGCGTTGGCTGGGTTTGCGACACATATCGAAATCGAAATCACTAAAGAAAACCATATTCGCGTAACCGATGATGGTCGTGGGATTCCGGTAGATATTCAAGAAAAAACAGGTCGTCCTGCCGTAGAAACTGTATTTACAGTGCTTCACGCTGGTGGTAAATTCGGCGGCGGAGGCTATAAAGTTTCTGGGGGTCTTCACGGGGTTGGGGCTTCTGTTGTAAATGCTCTTTCAACAGACTTAACCGTTCAAGTATTCAAAGATGGCAACATTTACGAGCAATCTTATAAACGTGGTGCCGTATTAGAAGATTTAAAAATTATTGGGACAACCGATAAACATGGTACAAGCGTTTATTTCGTACCAGACCCAGAAATCTTCCAAGAAACAACAGTCTTTGAATTTGATAAATTAGCCAACCGTGTACGTGAATTAGCATTCTTGAATAAAGGATTAAAATTAACGATTACGGATTTCCGCGAAGAAGAGCCAGTTAGAAAATCTTTCTGCTACGAAGGCGGGATTAAGAGCTATGTAGAACACTTAAATAAATCAAAACAAGTGTTATTCGAAGAACCGATTTATGTGGAAGGAGAACAAGATGGCATTCAAGTAGAAGTGGCCATGCAATACACTTCTGGATACCATACAAACCTTCTCAGCTTTACGAATAATATCCACACTTATGAAGGTGGTACTCACGAATCAGGAATGAAGACGGCCTTAACACGTGTGATTAATGATTACGCGCGTCGTCAAAAATTGATGAAAGAAAACGAAGAAAAACTAAGCGGTGAAGATGTCCGTGAAGGATTAACAGCCGTTGTTTCTATCAAACACCCTGATCCACAGTTCGAAGGACAAACAAAAACGAAATTAGGAAACTCTGAAGCACGTACCATTACAGACCGTCTGTTTGCGACACACTTCGATAAATTCTTAATGGAAAACCCTCAAGTCGCACGTAAGATTGTCGAAAAAGGGATTTTAGCTTCGAAAGCACGTCTTGCTGCAAAACGTGCCCGTGAAGTAACTCGTAAGAAATCTGGTTTAGAAATTTCAAACTTACCAGGGAAATTAGCAGACTGCTCAAGCAATGACCCAACGATTTCTGAATTATTCATCGTCGAAGGGGACTCTGCGGGTGGTTCAGCAAAACAAGGACGTTCACGTCATTTCCAAGCGATTTTACCAATCCGTGGGAAAATCTTGAACGTTGAAAAAGCAACACTCGATAAAATTTTAGCCAACGAAGAAATTCGTTCGCTCTTTACAGCGATGGGAACTGGTTTTGGTGGAGATTTTGATTTATCGAAAGCTCGTTACCAAAAATTAGTCATCATGACCGATGCCGATGTCGATGGAAGTCACATCCGTACATTGCTCATTACTCTTTTCTATCGTTATATGCGCCCTGCAGTGGAAGCTGGATATATTTACATCGCGCAACCACCTCTTTACAAATTGAAACAAGGTAAGAATGAATACTACATTCAAAATGATAAAGAGTTAGAAGCGAAAATGAAAGAATTACCAGCACATCCAAAACCACAATTATCACGATACAAAGGTCTTGGGGAAATGGATGCGGAACAATTATGGGAAACAACCATGAATCCTGAAAACCGTTCAATGTTACAAGTATCTGTTGAAGATGCTGCAGAAGCGGATCAAATTTTAGATATCTTGATGGGCGATCGTGTAGAACCACGTCGTGAATTCATTGAAAGCAATGCGAAATACATCAATATGGAAGATTTAGATATCTAATCCAGTAATCGAATTTGAAGAGAAGAATAGAAAAGGAGACGAATTATGTCTGAAGAAGTGAAACACTTTGAAGAAACTTTTGAATCAACTGATTTAGTACAAACGATGCGTAAATCATTTCTAGAGTATTCGATGAGTGTTATTGTATCGCGTGCCCTACCAGATGTGCGCGATGGATTAAAACCAGTACACCGTCGTATTTTATATGGAATGAGTGAACTTGGAGTGACACCGGACAAACCGCATAAAAAATCTGCGCGTATTGTCGGGGACGTAATGGGTAAATATCACCCACACGGTGACTCTGCAATTTACGATGCTATGGTTCGTATGGCACAAGATTTCTCATATCGTTACCCATTAATCGATGGTCACGGTAACTTTGGTTCTGTCGATGGGGACGGAGCTGCTGCGATGCGTTATACAGAGGCTCGTATGAGTAAAATTGCTCTTGAAATGCTTCGCGATATTAACAAAGATACTATTAATTTCCGTGATAACTACGATTCAACAGAACGTGAACCGGAAGTATTACCAGCACGTATTCCAAACTTATTAGTGAACGGTGCAACAGGGATTGCCGTAGGGATGGCGACCAATATTCCACCACATAACTTGGCGGAAGTTATCTCTGCTCTTCACTTATTAATGAAGAACCCTGATGTGACAACGACTGAATTGATGGAAGCTCTCCCTGGACCAGACTTCCCAACTGGAGGACTTGTCTTAGGAAAATCTGGAATTCGTCGTGCGTACGAAACAGGACGCGGATCGATTACGGTTCGTGGACGCGTACAAATCGAAGAATTGAAAAACGGAAAAGAACGCATCATCATTACTGAATTACCATATATGGTAAATAAAGCGCGTTTAGTAGAACGTATCGCACAATTACACCACGAGAAGAAAATCGAAGGAATTACTTACTTAAACGATGAATCTGACCGTGTGGGAATGCGTGTCGTGATTGAAGTGCGTCGTGATGTTTCCGCATCCGTTGTATTAAATAATTTATACAAATTAACACCATTACAATCAAACTTCGGATTCAATATGCTTGCGATTGTTAATCAAGAACCAAAAGTATTGAGCCTAAAAGAAATTTTACGCCACTACTTAGATCACCAAGAAGAAGTTGTTCGTCGTCGTAGCTTATTCGATAAGAAAAAAGCTGAAGACCGCGCTCATATTTTAGAAGGGTTACAAATCGCTTTAGACCATATCGATGCGATTGTGGCCATCTTAAGAAGTTCAGCTAGTGGAGATATCGCTAAAGACCGCTTCATGAATGAATACGGCTTAAGCGATAAACAAGCACAAGCGATTCTCGATATGCGTATGGTTCGTTTAACAGGATTAGAACGCGAGAAAATCGATGCAGAATACAACGAATTACAAGCAACCATCCAATACTTAGAAAAAGTATTAGCGAGCGAAGAACTTCGTTACGAAATCATCGAACAAGAGCTTCTTGAAATCCAACAACGTTTCGACAATCCTCGTCGTACAGAATTATTAGTCGGAGAAGCATTAAGTCTTGAAGATGAAGATTTAATCGAACAAGAAGATGTTGTCATTACATTAACGAAGAATGGATATATCAAACGTCTTGCCAACACTGAATTCAAGGCACAACGCCGTGGAGGACGTGGGGTTCAAGGAATGAGCGTCCATGATGATGACTACGTGGAAAACATGATTTCATGTTCAACACACGACTCACTCCTCTTCTTTACGAATACAGGGAAAGTTTACCAAGCAAAAGGGTATGAAATTCCTGAATATAGCCGTACTGCAAAAGGATTACCAGTCATCAACTTATTAAACATTGATTCAGCTGAGAAAATTCAAGCGATTATCAGTGTTCCTGAATCGGATGAATCAGAACGTTACTTGTTCTTCACAACATTACGTGGAACCGTCAAACGTGTTCGCCTATCAGAATTCAAGAATATCCGTACAAACGGTCTACGCGCTATCCAATTACGCGAAGATGATGAACTCATCCGTGTAGTGGTCACAAGCGGAAATGATGGTATCATCCTCGGAACATATCACGGTAATGCTGTAAGCTTCCATGAAGATAAAGTTCGTGCGATGGGTCGTACCGCTTCAGGTGTACGTGGGGTTTCTCTACGTGAGGACGATTATGTCATCGGAATGGATATTTTAACGCCAGACCGTGAAGTGTTAGTTGTCAGCGAGAAAGGATACGGAAAACGTACTGCTGCGAGCGAATACGCATTGAAAGGCCGTGGCGTGAAAGGGGTTCGTACACTTCGTATTACCGAGAAAAATGGACCACTTGTCTGCCTACGTACGGTAACTGGAGACGAAGACTTACTCATCATGACGAATAAAGGGGTTATCATAAGGTTCCATGCCGAAGACGTGTCTCAAACAGGCCGTGGCGCACTTGGAGTTCGTATGATGCGTCTCGATCAAGATGCGATTGTAAGTTCATTAGCGATTGTAGACCGCGAAGAGGAAACAGAAGAAGGTTCTGAAGCTAGTGAACTAGCGACTGAATCACAAGCAACAGAAAATCCAACTGCATCACTTTCAGATGAAGCTATCAAAGGCAATATGAAAGACTTTGCGCAACAATTAGTTGACGAAGAAAACGAATAATTAGTAAGAGACTGAATTGCTCTATAAACACGATTACTACGAATCCATACGGATATCTTCATAATAGTGGTAATAGGGCACCGGTTCGAGCCTTGGGTCTCTCACCTTTAAAGCCTCAAAGAGGGAGTAAGACCAAAGATAAAAAAGGACTCACACTGTGAGTCCTTTTCTTTTAGTGGTCTCAAATCCTTCGCACTGTGAAGGATTTCCGCAAGGCTGATTAGGATTAAGCAAATCATAAATGATGAAGCTTAATCCAATCAGCTACTGCGTCTAACTCTATAAGTTTTTTTAAGTAAGGAATAAATTCCTAACTCCCTCTAAGCACAGTGGTTGAATGGTATGAGCTGCACTGTAAACAGCTTGCTCATACCTATTCAACTTTGTGGGGGAAAGAAAACGAAACATCCTAGATACA
>CAUTST010000045.1:0-12568 GCA_963540995.1 uncultured Streptococcus sp. | reverse complement strand
TCTGTTAGCTCTTTCTCATCAACTGAGATATGGGACGGAATGTATCTTTCCACAATATCAATGTGGAGCGGAACCACTACTGGCTCTAAAGACCTGGATGAAGGAAGTGTGATATCAACATCGCAAGTAAATTGCGCTACAACTGATTGGCTTTGATAAACAAGAAATCCTTTGATGTGTGCTGGCGAAACAGCAAGAATCGATTCATCTCTTTGTTTTAATGCCTCTTCCACATTAATTTCTGTATCAAAGTAAGTTGGAGTCCCTTGAGAATCCTGAAGTTGTTTAACTGATATTTTCACAATTTTCACCCCTAAAGCAACATACTGAATTATACTAGTTTATTGAAAGTTTGTCAAAGCTTTTTACTTTACAAGCTTGAAAAATAAGTGATTAAAAACTTTCCTCTTTATTCACTTGGATTGGCTTAAAGACCGTCGCAGAAATTTGCTTGGATGGATTCCAATAATCATACAATAAATCCCAACTCTCTTGGCGTTCATCCTTACAAGATGCGTAATTGGTGATTAATTGAAATTCCTCTACTTCTCGCATTTGCTTCAACCATTTTTGGCCTATCGGAGTAAAGCCAAGAACAATTCCTTCATCAACCTTGCGACTCCAATAGTCTTCCATTTCCTCTTTGGTTACTCCAAGTAAAACATAAACGAGAAGTCTTTGCAATCGTGCCCAGCTCCATCGTTTGTTTTTGAGATATTGGAGACACTCCTCAATTGAAGAAGACGTTCGAATCGCTTCCTTTAATCGGTTTTCGATTCCTTCTTCCATTTGATAAATAGCACGTAACTCTTCATCGGTACTTCTTAAAACAATACTCTTCAAGAGCGACCAATAAGAACTCCAATCGTTTTGATACTCCTCTTCATCCAATCGTACATAGGATAGTTGCGCTCGTAACACGTTATCTTCACGATTTTCTTTTAATGCTTTTCGTAAGGCTGTTCCACTAGCAAAAGCGGTTTCTTCTAATGCATCATCCAAATGCCCACTTCCGACTCGTGTAATCGGAACTAACTGCATCGGATATTCCCCATTAGAATTTTCTACAGCATAGGCTAATCCTAACTGTTGATTTGGAGACTTCAGAGCTTCTACTAGTTCACTCTTTTCTCCAAACATTTTGATAGCCAACTGCGTTAATTGACTTGCAAAAGTAAGCGAACGATTCTCTTCTACAAACCCACTAATTTCTTTTTCAATAGCTTGGCGCTGAGATACAGCTGCTTTGAAAAACGCCACGTCCCCACCTTCGCAGCCAAATGCTAAATAGTCACACCCCACCTTTTGCAAGATTGATACAGCGCCTCTTGCAAAAAGGTGGGTTGCTTGGCAGCTCACCGCAGTAGGCATCTCAATCACAACGTCAGCCCCATGATGTAGCGCTGCTTTTGCGCGGCTCCATTTTTGTTCGATAGCAGGTTCGCCTCGTTGCACCCAGTTTCCGCTCATCACCACAACGATTACATCTGCACCGGTTTGTTTTCGTGCTTGTTCTAAGAGATAAGCATGACCTTGATGAAATGGATTAAATTCTGCGATTACTCCACATACCTTCATACACGAACCTCATTTCACTGCTTGGAAGAACCATCGCGGACTCGTTTCTTGGACTTGGCTTCTTCCAAAGTCAGCCTTCACTTTGATATTTGTAAATCCAACCATCTCCAGTGCCGATTCGTACATTTCAATGGGGAAAGTTTGTTCCTCATGCACTTCTTGGAAATGCTCGTACAGGTTGCCCTCTTCTTGTTTAATATACATATCGATGACATGTTCTACACTGCCAGGCTCTTCTAATTCATAGCTCTGCCATAAAAATGCAAAATCGTCTTCTACGAAATGATATTGATATCCTGGAAAGACTTCTTGCATTTGATAGAGCGAATGCACATCAAAGAGGAAAATCCCACCCTCTTCTAAATGGTCGTACACCGCTTCAAAAACCGAAACAACATCTTCAAAGTCCGTTAAATAGCAAAGCGAATCTGAAAAGAGTGTCACTGCGTCGGTAGTTGGTACATCTTCCAATACTCGCATATCCGCTTGAAGCCACTCGATACTTCTCCCTTGTGCTTTCTTTTCGGCAATTTCTAACATATTTTCAGATAAATCAACACCAATTACATCGTACCCTTTATCGTCAAGTCGCATGGATACTTCACCAGTTCCACAAGCAAGTTCCATCACTTTACGAACAGGTCTTTTGGCACTATGCGAAAAAGAACGAACTGCATAGTCCGTCCATTCTTCGTAGAGTTCTTGATCCATCACTTGGTCATATACATGAGCAAATTTTTGATAGTTCATTAGTTTTCACTCACAATATTCACGATTGGTGCATCGCTCCATAATTTTTCTAAATTATAGAATTCGCGATCTGCGTAATAGAATACATGAACAATCACATCATTTAAGTCCATTAAAATCCATTTACCACCATCTTTACCTTCGATACTTCTTACTTCGAAGCCTTCTTTTTCAACCGCTTCTTCAACCGCATCGACAATTGCTTGTACTTGCTTTTCGTTTTTACCGTGTGTAATCACAAAGTACTCTGCAACTGGTGTAAGGTTAGCTACGTCTAGTGCAACTACTTCTTGCGCTAACTTATCTTCACAAGCATCTAAAACAACTTGTAATAATTTTTCACTTGTATGTTCCATTCTATTCTCCTTTTCTTTGTTTCAAATAATGATTATAAACGTCTATTGTTTTTGGAAAAATAGAAACTTCTTTTTCCAATAAAAATTCCAATGTATGCTTCAATAAATAAAAGACCGCATCATCGATATTTTTCGCTGCGATTTCACGAGCAGTATCGACCCCTGGATAATCTCTTCCGTCTTCAATGGCATCTGCTACAAAGAGACACTTCGAAAGAAGACTCATTCGAAGTCCTCCAATCGTATGCTCACGAATGGCATCTAACAGCGCTTCGTCTTTTACTCCGCATAATTCTGAAATTAAATAGGCCCCAATTGGTCCATGTAGAATTTCAGACCCTTCATGGTGATATATTTCAGGAAGTCCGATTTCTTTGGCAAGTGCTTGCTGCTGGTCCACTGGGATTTCTTTGGCATAATCATGAGATAATCCCACAAAGGAAGCCGCCTTTTCATCGACTCCATACAGCTTTGCTAATTCCAATATTTTTCGTTCGACACGTAGGCAGTGTTGATATCTCTTGTCACTCATATTTGATTGGACATGCTTCAATAACTCTTCCCTTGTCATCGTTGTATAAGGTTCAAAGTTTTTTACTTCGCTCATTCTAAATACAACCCCTTTTCCGCAATATAAGCTTCTACTAATTCCGGAACCAAATATTTAATGCTTTGTTGGAATAAAACATTTTTTCGAATTTGAGTCGAACTAATATCCATCTTCGGTGCGGTAATCCATAACACTGGATATGGCGTTTCTTTTTCGTATCCTGGACGTTCGACACCGACAAATTGAACCTCATGAACCAATTCATCTACACGGTGCCATGTTGGTAAATAATCCACCATGTCTCCACCAATGATAAAGTAATATTCCGTATTCGGATTTTGTTTCTTTAACAATTGAATCGTATCATACGTATAGCTCTTCTCGTTACGCTCAAGTTCGATTGTCTCGATATCAAAATAAATATTATCTTGAATCGCCAAACGTGTCATCTCTACACGAGTATTTGCATCAATCGTCTTTTTCTCATCCACATGTGGTGGAATATGACTTGGTAAAAAGTATACCTTGTCTAAACCTAATTGCACACGCGCCTGTTCAGCCATGATTAAATGCGCAATATGGGGCGGATTAAAACTACCACCAATAAGCCCTACACGTTCTTGAGGTAAGTCTACGCCGAATTTTTCGGTTTTGTTTAATGTCTTAGAAAAAATATTGAGTTCAGCAACCATCGTCTATCGACCTCTTTTTTTGAATTCTGCAAATCGTACTGAAATATCTCTATGTTTTGGATTTCTGGCCTCTTTATATAACACAATCGTATGCCCAATCACTTGAATGATTGTACTACCCGTTGCCTCAGCAATCGTTTCGGCAGCTTCTTGGGGCTCCTCTAATGTATTTTGCAATAAAGTCACTTTAATCAATTCGCGTTTTTCAACAGCGTTTTGAATTTGATGAATCATCTCTTCGCTGAGTCCGCCTTTTCCAATTTGAAAGATTGGCTTCAACGAGTGTGCTTCTTTTTTGAAGAACTGTCTTTCTTTCCCTTTTAATTCCATGAAAGCTCTCCTTTCTTTAAATAATCGATTGACGTTGAATGACATCAACTTCTTTTGGACTCCATACCGATACCGTACCTGGTTTTTGAATCGTTACCCAACCAAGACCTGCAATCACTAAGTCCGTTTTGTCTTTAATGGTAAATGTCTTCTTCACTAATTTTGGATACAACTTCATATTGTCTCCTGTTGGCGGCGTTAGAAGTGTTCCTGCATGTTTTGCATAAAACTCAGTCGCCTTTTCTAACTTCGTACGATGCAAGTCGATGGTTTGCGGTGTGTAGAAGGTAAATGAATTACGTTCTCCTTGCTCGTAATCGACACGAATCAAACCGCCGATAAAAATCGTTTGCTCGCTATTTAATTGGAACGTCTTTGGTTGTAACTCTTTTTGCGGTAAGACTTTTTTCATTTCTTTTTCCGCTAAGTAGTGTGTAATTTGGTGACGGTGAATAATCCCTGGTGTATCCACCAACGAAGAATGTTCATCGAATGGAATATCAATTTGACCAAGAGTCGTTCCTGGATATTGAGAAGTGGTAATCACTTCGCCTGTTTCACCAATACTTTGAATCAACTTATTAATAAGCGTTGATTTCCCTACATTCGTTACCCCTACGACATACGCATCTTTACCTTTACGGTACTCGTTAATCTTCTCTAGTAGCTCGTCAATTTGAATCCGTTTATGCCCACTCACCAGTAGCGTGTCGACTGGTTTAATGCCGTACTCTTTTGCATGGCGTTCAATCCAAGCCTTCAAACGATTACGGTTCACGGATTTTGGATATAAATCCACTTTATTGGCTACGAATAAAATCGGGTTATCCCCTACAAAACGTTTCAAGCCAGAAATCATGCTTCCGTATAAGTCGAATAAATCAACGACAAAAACAACAAGCGCATCTTCATCGGCGATGCTACTTAACATCTTTAAGAAATCATCGTCTGTTAGAGATGCTGGTTGCAATTCATTATAATTACGAAGTCTAAAGCAACGTTGGCAATAAAGAGGGCCTTCACTTTCCAGCATTTTATTTAATGCACTAAGAGGTGTGTACCCCGTCCCTTTTGGATTTTCCGTTTGGATGGTTGCTCCACATCCAATACATACATGCTGTTCCATGATTAATCCTCCTCCCATTTCTGTTGATAGGACGTACCTTGTGTTACTACAAAGATTCCTTTTTCAAAGAAACGATTAATTCTTGTTTTCCATGCATCGCTCTCTTTTCTAGGTTTTACGATGATGGTTCTAACTCCAAATGTATTGGCGCCTAGAATATCTGTAAGCAATTGGTCTCCCACCATGACTGTCTTTGATTTATCAAAACCTAGCAATTGTTGTGCAGCTTTGAATCCCTTGTGCAGTGGCTTTAAACCGGGATATACATACGGAACATCCAACTGAGCTGCCGCCTCTTTAATACGATGTTCATTGTTATTCGATACAATAACAATTTTAATTCCTGATTCTTTCAACGAATTCACCCAAGAAAGTAAAGTTTCATCGATTTCTTTTTCGTCCCACCCAATGAGTGTATTATCTAAATCGGTTAAGACCACTTCAATTCCATTCTCTTGTAAGAAAGGAAGAGTAATCCCTTGATAAGTCTTTTTAAACCACGTTGGTCTGAATAGTGCCATAGTTCTCCTTCTAGTTCACGCGAACTCCCTGTGCATCAATTTCAAGCACACGAATCGTGCATCCTTTAAGTGTTGTTTCTAAATAGTTTTCTAACGTTTGTACAAATCGGTCTACATTCTCTTTATAAACAAACGTCATTACTGTAGGTCCCGCTCCGCTTAAATAAGTTCCACATGTATCAAGGCCTTCCTGCTTTGTAATCGTACGAACTTCTTCCATCCAAGGGACAAGTGTCGAGCGATAGGGTTCATGGAATAAGTCTTTTTCAACAATTGAAGAGATTACTTTCCAATCTTCCATCATTAATCCAGCTACTAACACATTACTACGGCTACTTGCTTCTACTGCCTCGCCGTATTCTAGTGAACTTGGTAAAACGCCACGACTCTTCTTCGTTGATAATTGTACGTCTGGAATCAACGCTACCATTGCAACCGGTGCTTCCACATTCTTATGTACGGTTAAGACTTCCTGCGTATGGTTGTCATAAGTAGCGACAACGACGCCCCCTAAGATTGCTGGTGCGACATTATCAGGATGTCCCTCGAAAAGAGTTGCCCATTTTACTTTTTCATCATTTGTTAACTGTAAGTTGCCTAAAACATTCGCTAATTCGATTCCCGCAACAATGGCGCTCGAACTACTACCTAGTCCTCTTGTTAAAGGAATCTCACTTTCGCATACGAGTTTATGTGGGGCTAATGTTGGGCACACTTTTAAAGCTGTTTCGATAATTAAGTTTTCTTCATTTGTCGGAATCTCTTCTCCAAACGGATGAGTAATCACCCATTCGCTAGATGCTTCTCCTACATGAAGTGTTAAATATAAATTCACTGCAATTCCAAGCGAATCGAATCCTAATCCGATATTCGCTGAAGTTGCTGGAACTTTAATTATAAATGCCATTATGCTTCCTCCAAGATTGGATAAATAGCAACTTCATTAAAATGAGCAAAAGCTTCTTTTACTTTAGCTAACTCACTTGCCGTTAAAGCTGTATAACGAACTCCGAATTCTTCTTGGTTGTTAGAGATAACTTTGCCGCCTAGTGGTGCCACTTCCAAGTTTCCTTTTCCATAAACAAAATAAGAACTTTTCGCAGCCTCTGGACTAAATTCCACTAATGGGCTTTCTACACGACCAAATGTTTCAACTGCACTGCCATTTGCTTTGCGGCGAAGTACTTCTACAACGTCTGCTAAGACACTAGTTGCTGTTGGAAGGGAGCCAGCTCCTTTTCCGTAAAATAGAACTTCATCTACTGCATTCCCTGTTACAGAAATCGCATTGTTTTCATAATGCACTTGCGCTAATAAATGAGTTGCTGGTACAAAAGTAGGTGCTACTTCAAGCGAAACTTTTTCGCCGTCGCTAAGTGCTTTTGCAAGAAGTTTGATTGCATACCCATTCTCAGAAGCCATCTTCATATGAGAGGTTGTAACTCCAGAAATTCCTGTTTTAGCTACTTCATCAAAAGTCACGTTCACACCAAAAGCTAAACGCGTTAAAATCATTAATTTATAAGCTGCGTCATGCCCTTCCACGTCGCTTGTTGGATCTGCTTCAGCAAATCCTTTTTCTTGAGCGATTTTTAATGCCGCTTCATAGCTGAGTCCTTCTTTTTCCATAGAGCTTAAAATGAAGTTTGTTGTTCCGTTGACGATACCAACAATCGATTCCACATCATTCGTTTCAAAGTGTTGTACCATCGGACGAAGCACTGGAATTCCCCCACCGACACTTGCTTCATAGTACAAGTACACATCTTCAAGTTTAGCGAGTGTGGTTAATTCAACTCCGTGAACGGCAATCAGATTTTTATTGGCAGTTACAACTGATTTTTTTGCAAGTAAACACGCTCTCACATATTCATAAGCCGTTGTAATGCCGCCCATCACTTCAACCACTAACTCAATTTCAGGGTCGGAAACGATGTCGTTAATATTGTTTGTAAATACAACATCTGTTTGTTCCATTAATTCTGGTTCTCTCACTAACGCTGTCTTAATTTCAATTTTTTCTGGAAGAACACGTTCTAATTTGGATGCATTTTTCTTTAAAATATTGTATACACCACTACCGACTGTCCCAAATCCTAATAACGCAATTTTCATTTATTTCAATCCTCATCTAATATATTGAAAAGCCACAGCACAGACACTCTGCGCCGTGGCTTTACTCACAGTTATGTTTTTAATCTTGTAACATTTCAAAAATTTCAATTGTCACTAAATCAATATCATCAAATTGGAATGTTTGATTTGTTTCTACATCTACTAATTCAAAACTATTTGTTTCTTGATTAAAAGTAACGATAGCTTTTTCAACGCCATCTTTTTCGAAGCGACGTACCTCGATATCTGAATCTTGTGCCGCCATTGTTTGTAAACGTTGGACAATTGCCACCAATTGTGAAGGTTTCATATAATTACTACCCCTTTCAAACTTTCTTTCATTATTCTACCATAAAACCTATCTTTGATAGTAAGAATAACCACTCTATTTAAGAGTTTTTTATTCATTTGGCAGGTTCCAATATAATTTAATTAAAGCTTGAGTTCCATCATCTGCAAAGCCATCATCACAGAGCGTTTCGTAGAGTTTTTTGGCTTGGAGTGTCGCCGGTAAAAATAGACGCATTCTCTCTGCTTCATCCAGTGCAATTCCCAAGTCTTTTAGGAAATGTTTTGCAAAGAAACCTGGAGAATAATCTTCTTTTAAAATACGAGGCCCGTAATTTGAAAGGGACCAGTTTGCGGCACTCCCCGCTCCAACGGTTTGTATTACCTTATCCAAGTCTAGGCCAGCAGCTTTCGCATAAACGAGCATCTCCGTTAATCCCGTCATCGTTCCTGCAATCATAATTTGATTGGCCATTTTCGTATGTTGTCCTGCCCCAGCAGTTCCTTGGAGTGTAATCGTCTTAGAGAAGCAATCTAGTACAGGATACACTTTTCCTAAGGTTTCCTCTGTTCCACCCACCATCGTAGAAAGCGTTCCGTTTTTAGCACCAAGGTCCCCACCGGATACAGGCGCATCTAGTGCTTCCCAAGAACGTGCTGCAGCTTCCTGTGCAATGCGTTTAGCTAAAGTTGGTGTACTTGTTGTAAGGTCCACCACCACAAGATGCTCTTTAGTAGACTTGAAGATTCCTTTGTCTCCAAAATAAACTTCTTCCACATCTTTTGGGTATCCTACGATTGTTAACACTACATCTGCTTGATTAGCTACATCAGTTGGTGTATCCGCCCAAGTGGCTCCCTCTTCAAGAAGGTCTAATGCTCTTTCCTTTGTACGGTTGTATACTACGACATTATATTTTTTTAGCAAATGGCGAATCATAGATTTCCCCATCACGCCTGTTCCGATAAATCCAATTGTCTTAATAGTCATTTTCTTCATCCTTTAACTCGCTCGTCGATAATCGTAAAAATTTCATGAGATTCATAATATTATGAGAATGTTCTTGGTTCCATTGATAGCCATTAATTGCAGCCTCATAGAAATCTACAATTCTTTCACCAAATGTTTCTGAAGAAATTTCAGCTAATAATTGATCTTGTAACGCTGAAACTTCAGCTTCATTCCCTAACTGGTTTTCAATATAGCCTAAGACACAATCTGCAATATCCGCATCTGTTTCAAATAACATTCCTAAAGCATCTGCTGTAATAAGACTGCTTAAGTAATCATTCTTCTTCGCAATGACTGGAACGCGGTTAACAAGTGCCTCTAAGTAAGTTAATCCTTGGCTTTCAGATTCTGATGCATTCACGTAAAGATCCGCCATTTGATAGTACTTATAGACCATTTCGTTTTTGATTTCGCCCACAAATTGAACAAAATCGTTCATACCAAGTTCTGCCACTTGTGCTTCAAGTTTTTCTCTTTCAGGACCGCCACCAGCGATACATAAGCGCACATTTGGCTTACTTTGTACAATAGCTGGTAACGCCGCAATCACTGCCGCAATATTCTTTTCTTGAGACAGGCGACTAAGAGATAGGAGCACCACTTCATCATCTGAATAGCCAAGCTCACTTCTTAACTCATTGGCCACTTCTGGTTCTTGAGGCGGCACGACAACTCCTGTTGGAATGACTCTAATTTCTTGAAGTACTCCATATTCAATTAGCTTATCTTTTGTCATTTGACTTGGAGCAACCACTCCACTTGTTTGATTACAAAATGTTTTTGAGATATACGCCACGTGACTTGGACGGAGCACTTTCCCTTTGGCAATATAGTGTAAATATTTTTCATACATTGTATGGTACGTATGAATCGTTGGAATCTTCAACATAGCAGCAATTAATTTACCCGCCAATCCAAGACTAAACTCTGTCTGCGTATGAATGATATCCAATTGATTTTCTTTTGCAATCCGGTAAGCCTTTCCCAGACCTTGAATCGCCACACGACGATCCTTAAACGCGAAAAACGGAATACTACCCAATCGAATAATATTCTCTTCCGGTTCTGTCACCTTTGGATCCGTTGTTGTAAAAATAATGACTGTATGCCCTTGTCTTTCTAAATCCTCTTTTAATACACGTATTGAAGTCGCAACTCCACTCACTTGTGGAAAGTACGTATCTGTAAATATACCGATTCGCATACTTACCTCCTTAAATTTGAAATAAACAAAATTATTTCTATTATCCCCTCCATTATAAACGATACACGCTGTAGTGTCACTAATAGCATATAAAAAAGGAAGCTCACTTAGTTGAACTTCCTTACTTTCTATAGATTACTACGAAATTAATGATTGAATGTAATAACATCGAATTTAAAACAGAACCTGATTGCGTCCTTAATCCAAATAGCAGAAGAGCTATACAGAAAAAATAAACAATACTTTTAATATCAAAAGCAAAATGAAAGACGATAAAAACAACAGTTCCAAGTATAAATGAAAAGACGATATTTTCAGCATTATAAGCAATCCCTCTACAAATCATTTCCTCAATAATCGGCGTCAACAGGACAGCAGATACTTTTGTATGTAAAGCAAATTCATTACTATCTTTTTTAGTAAATACCAAAAGAAAAATGATCACTATTACTCCATATATGACAAGAAGAGGAAAATCTAGTGCAAAAGAAATAGAAGTGCTTATTTGAAAATATACAAGAAGCGCTAAAAAGAAAATGGTCTTAAAGATGTCCCTTACTATTTTTAAATATTCTTCTGACTTAAATCGTTTTTTTAGTAAGTGATATAGTCCATACGACAAGAACACTACCAAAAAATAAATAAGAATCGAGATAGCTGTATTTTGTATTGTCGAGAGCATAAATTCCTCCTGTATGAATTTTAAAACTGGTTCATTAATTTTACTAAATAAAAATGCTCTATCAATTGACTATTATAGAATCACAAAGGGTCTTCATCAACACTATTTGACAAAGAGCCATTTTATTCTAAAAAATTCAAAATCTAATATTCGTACCACAAAGCAAAAGACTGTCAAATCAACGATTTAACAGTCTTTTTAACAATCTTTTTATACCGGCGGCCGGGGTCGAACCGGCACGCCCTCGCGGGCACTGGATTTTGAGTCCAGCGCGTCTGCCAATTCCGCCACGCCGGCATATAAGGAAGGCGGTAACCGGATTTGAACCGGTGATGAAGGTTTTGCAGACCTCTGCCTTACCACTTGGCTATACCGCCATCAAAATATAAAAAAACTGGGGTAGCTGGATTCGAACCAACGAATGACGGAGTCAAAGTCCGTTGCCTTACCGCTTGGCTATACCCCAATGGGTTAGGCGATCGAGGGGAATCGAACCCCCGAATGTCGGTGCCACAAACCGATGCGTTAACCACTTCGCCACGATCGCCATAATATTATTTTAAAACAGGGGTAGCAGGAATCGAACCCACACTAACGGTTTTGGAGACCGCTGTTCTACCTTTAAACTATACCCCTATATAGTTTTTTGAAAATTCAATTCCAATAATGGAGGGGGGCAGATTCGAACTGCCGAACCCGAAGGAGCGGATTTACAGTCCGCCGCGTTTAGCCACTTCGCTACCCCTCCAAATGGCTCGGGACAGAATCGAACTGCCGACACCTTGAGCTTCAATCAAGTGCTCTACCAACTGAGCTACCGAGCCGAGTGATTTAGAGATACGGTCCCGACGGGAATCGAACCCGCGATCTCCTGCGTGACAGGCAGGCATGTTAACCCCTACACCACGGAACCTAATTGCGGAGGTAGGACTCGAACCTACGACCTTCGGGTTATGAGCCCGACGAGCTGCCAACTGCTCCACCCCGCGATAATATTAAGGAGGATAAGGGATTCGAACCCTTGCACGCTTTTACACGCCTGACGGTTTTCAAGACCGTTCCCTTCAGCCGGACTTGGGTAATCCTCCATAAAAACAATGACCCGTACGGGACTCGAACCCGTGTTACCGCCGTGAAAGGGCGGTGTCTTAACCGCTTGACCAACGGGCCATGGTAATTAAATCAATCATACAAATGGAGAGTAAGGGATTCGAACCCTTGAGACAGGGTTAACCGTCTACACGATTTCCAATCGTGCTCCTTCGGCCAGCTCGGACAACTCTCCGAGTTTCCAAACATTTATATGAATGAACTCCGCCAGTAGGACTCGAACCTACGACATCATGATTAACAGTCATGCGCTA
>CAUTST010000044.1:0-12584 GCA_963540995.1 uncultured Streptococcus sp. | reverse complement strand
TAACCAGGTAGTTTTTTTATCCTCCCAAATAAATATTTCTAATCCTTTTTTCCACCGGCCGTGAGTCGGTGGTTTTTTATTTTCCGTTTTTAGAGATTGACTATCCTTTTGACCTTCTAACGACATCAATCTATCAAATTTATCAATTGTATTATCTTTTTTGTTATTCGTAACGTGTGTATATATATTAGCAGTAGTCTGTATATCTCCATGCTCCAATCTGTCTTGGATGTCTTTTAAATCTGCTCCTGCTTCGGCTAATAACGATGCGTGAGTGTGTCTAAATCCGTGAGGAGTGATTCTAGGGAAGTTAGTGCCTTCTAGTTATCTGATTCAATTAGTACACGGCTGTATTCGATGAATAGAACAAGTTATTGCGGTTCTGAAATACATACGTTTCATTTCCGGATAATTCTTTCCACTCATTCAGCAATCGCTCTAAGATTCCATTTATCCGTATTGTACGCATTCCATTCTTAGTCTTGGTCTGTGATATATAATTATCTTCAAACGAGCGTGGTTCTGCATGGTATTGGTTAGATGCCGATGGAGAGATGGTTACTGGATGGGTTAAGTACTACGACAAATGATACTATTTAAACACTAGTAACGGCTTCATGGAATCGAATGCTTTTTGCTAAAGGAAAAGATGGCTGGTACTATATCAGCGAAGACTGAACTTTGGCAGAAAAGCCAGACTTCACAGTTGATTCAGAAGAATTGATTACAGTTAAATAATTTATAAAGCCTATCTAAATCATTAGATAGGCTTATTTTGGCATTTTCTTCAAAAATAATTTTTTAATTCTGTTGACTATATTTCACTAAAGTGATATAACGTTAATTGTAAGGGAGGTACCCTTAACAATAAAGAAAGGAGAAAAATATGAGACAAAAAAAGGTAAAGAAAAAACCACTCAAAAAGAAGAAAACGAAAGTAACTTTCAAACTGAACTTAGTATTCTTCACATTCGAGTGGGAAATCGAGTGAGGTGAATAGCCTCACTCCTTTACCAAAATTGTATCATAGAGTATGTAAAAATGAAAGTAAACTTTAAAATAACAAAACATAAATTTGACTGGAAAGCATTTATCGTATGGTTAATTTTCATAGGAGTAATCATGTGGGTTATATTTAAGTAGGTGATAATTTGAAAGTAGACACTGAGAAAATAGAATGGTTGTTAAATAATGCAACTCAATATAGAATTAATAAAGATACAGGCGTTACATTATCTATTTTAAGTCGATTGGTAAGAGGCGAACGTAAAATCGAAAATTTGACAATAAAAACAGGTTGCGCGTTAACTGAATATGCCGAAAAATTGCAAAAGCAGGAGAAATAACTCCTGCTTTTTGACTATCCTTTTGACTTTATTAATAATGAAGATTATCAACCAGGGTTAGTAGTGCGATATTTTAAAATAAAATGGACACCTATTTAGGTGTCCTATGCAGATCCGGTAAAACCTCTCTGAAAAATATTATCTGTAGAGCCTGCGATAAATCGTACCTCTAATGTACGCATATTATAATGACAACGAATATTGAATGTCAATTTTTGAAATTGAGAGTTTTTTCTTGAAAAAGTGATTGATTGAAGAAACCCTCCGTACTATACTAGATATGTGGAGAAGTACCCAAGAGGCTGAAGGGGTCGCACTCGAAATGCGATAGGTCGTGAAAGCGGCGCGGGAGTTCAAATCTCCTCTTCTCCTTATATTTTCGTGGATGTATCGAAGTTGCGACAAATTTTGTTCCGTGAATGTTCCGTAGCTTCTGATTAGATAGTTCCATTTTAAAAGAGTAATGGAGGAAGAAAGCGATATGTCAAAAGTAAAATTGAATCTCAATCAAACACATTGCTGTGGTATTTATTCAGATAAGACGGTTTATAGTTTTACTGGTGATAGTGTTCAAGCGTTGTTTTACCTTCTTCAAAAACGTGGGCTCATCGAATCGTTTATTGATGGAGACTTCATTGTTTATGATGAACTAAAACAGTATTCTGATTTACCGCCTTATCAAAAGCTGACAGAGGAAGAATTGGAAGCCATTGATTTTGACACAATTATTCAAAATCTGAGTGATGACGAAATCAAAGCCGTCATCGAGAAGTTCTTCGAATATCGCTTTGAATGTGAGTTTCAAGAAGTAGACGAATAATGAAAAATGAAAAAGCTGACGGCTCTTAACGAGCTGTCAGCTTTTGTCGTTTCTAGTTTATTCTTAGCGAATAACTTCTTCAGTTTCTTTGTTGAAGAAGTGAGATTTGTTTAAGTCGAATGCTAATTCAACTGTTTCGCCAGGGTTGTGGAAGTCACGTGCATCCACTTTAGATACGAATTCAGTATCGTCAACACGAGTGTAAAGCATTGTTTCTGCACCAAGTAATTCTGATACGACAACTTCTGCTTTCACTGAAGATGATGGATAAGTATCGATAGCGATTTGAGCACCTTTGATATCTTCAGGACGAATACCGAAGATTAATTCTTTTCCGTTGTATCCTTTTTCTTCAAGAAGTTTTTTCTTCGCTTCAGGTAATTGTAATGATAAACCTTTACCATTTGAAATTACGCCATCTTTCAATGTTACATTGAAGAAGTTCATCGCTGGTGATCCGATGAATCCAGCTACGAATACGTTGTTAGGAGTGTTGTACACTTCTTGCGGTGAACCGATTTGTTGTACGATACCATCTTTCATGATAACGATACGGTCAGCCATTGTCATCGCTTCTGTTTGGTCGTGAGTTACGTAAATAGTTGTTGTTTCTAAACGACGGTGTAATTTCGCAATTTCAGCACGCATCGCAACACGTAATTTAGCATCTAAGTTAGAAAGAGGTTCGTCCATTAAGAATACTTTCGCATCACGAACGATCGCACGTCCTAAAGCCACACGTTGACGTTGACCACCAGATAAAGCTGCTGGTTTACGTTCTAAGTATTGAGATAAGCCTAAGATTTCTGCTGCGTTTTTAACACGTTTGTCAATTTCAGCTTTGTCGTATTTACGTAATTTCAAACCGAATGCCATGTTGTCATATACGCTCATGTGAGGATATAGGGCATAGTTTTGGAAAACCATCGCGATATCACGATCTTTTGGAGCTACGTCGTTCATAACTACGTCGCCAATTTTTAATTCCCCTTCTGAAATATCTTCAAGACCAGCAATCATACGAAGAGTTGTTGATTTACCGCATCCTGAAGGACCTACGAATACGATGAACTCGCGGTCTTTGATGTGTAAGTTAAAGTCTGTTACGGAATAGTTTTCCGCGTTGTCATATTTTTTGTGAATATGATTTAATTGCATTTCTACCATTAGGATTTCCCCCTATAAATATTTTAACACTATCAGTTTACGATGTTTTGAGGAAAACTGATAGGGAAGATTGCACAAAAAGGCTTGTAAAAATTGTGCACTTTGCCGAAATCACAGTTCGAATGTTGGGATTTTGTCATAACTTATAATAAAGAAGCGTTAAATTTTTAATTTTGATTGAGAACGGATGCAACTCGGAAAAAACAATGTTATGATAAGGGTTAGAAATTAAATGAAAAAGGTGATGAAATGGAAAGAAAACGTGGATTTGAAATCGTATCTGCTTATGAAGGAAAAGGAATCACTATTCCAAAACGTTCGACAAAACATTCAGCAGGATATGACTTCGAAGCTGCCGAAGATATCGTATTACCAAGCATTTGGAAAATGATTTTCAAATTTGCAGCCACTCAATTAAAACAATGGATTTATACAACGGATAAAGAAAAAGTCGAAGAAGAATTGGCGAAAGAGCAAAAAGTCTTAAAACCAGTGCTTGTACCAACGGGAATCAAGTCTTATATGCAAGAAGATGAGTACTTACAATTAGCGAATCGCTCAAGTAACCCATTGAAACACTTCCTTGTCTTACCAAACGGTGTGGGCGTTGTGGATAGCGACTACTACAACAACCCTGACAATGAAGGGCATATTTACTTCCAATTATTAAACTTTGGATTATTCGATAAAGAAATTAAAAAAGGCGATCGTATCGGCCAAGGAATCTTCCTACCGTTCTTAAAAGCGGATGCGGATGAAGAAAACGATATGAATGAACGTACAGGCGGCTTTGGTTCTTCTGGCGTTCGTTAGAAAGGAGCCAAAATGGCAAAAGCAGCCACAAGTTTTGTATGTAGAGAGTGTGGATATAATTCACCAAAATATTTAGGGAAATGTCCAAACTGCGGGAACTGGTCGACGATGGAAGAGTTCAAGGAAACGACGAGCAATGCGAAACGTCCTTCCTTAGTGCAACAGTCAGAAGAAGCCCATAAGACAAAACCAATGCGATTAGACCAAGTTTCTTATGAGCGCGTCAATCGTGTAAAAACCTCGATTAGCGAACTGGACCGTGTGCTCGGGGGTGGCGTGGTTCCAGGGTCTCTCGTATTAATTGGTGGGGACCCAGGAATTGGGAAATCGACCTTATTATTACAAGTATCTAGTGAATTACAACAAACACAAGGAACGGTCCTCTATGTATCGGGAGAAGAAAGTGCGTCTCAAATTAAAATGCGTGCGGAGCGTCTCGGAATGCAAGCAGACGGATTTTATATTTATGCTGAAACAAACTTAGAAGATATCGTCATGCAAGTAGAAACGTTGAAACCAGACTATGTCATTATCGACTCGATTCAAACGATGACACATCCGCAAGCAAATGGGGTTGCAGGAAGCGTGTCTCATGTTCGTGAGGCGACAGCTACATTGATGCGACTAGCAAAGCTCAATCAGATTGCTATCTTTATTGTTGGTCACGTGACAAAAGAAGGAGCGTTGGCAGGGCCTCGTATGTTGGAACATATGGTGGATACTGTTCTTTATTTCGAAGGGGATAAACATCATAGTTTCCGCGTGCTTCGTTCCGTAAAGAACCGTTTCGGGTCTACCAACGAGATTGGCGTTTTTGAAATGCATCAAGAAGGGCTAAACGAAGTAACGAATCCTTCCGAAGTCTTCTTAGAAGAACGACTTGCAGGCGCAACAGGCTCTGCGATTGTTGTGTCTCTTGAAGGGACAAGACCCATTTTAACGGAGGTGCAATGTTTATTGTCCCCAACGGCCTTTGGAAATGCGAGACGTACGACAAGTGGTTTGGACTATAATCGGGTAGCGCTGTTGATGGCGGTGCTTGAGAAACGTGCAGGACTTCTATTACAAAACCAAGATGCTTATTTTAAATCAACAGGGGGCTTGAAACTCAACGAACCTGCAGTCGACTTAGCGATTGCAATGAGTATTGTTTCAAGTTACAAGGAAAAAGAAACGCAAATGGGTGATTGCTTTATCGGAGAAATCGGCTTGACCGGTGAAATTCGTAAAGTGAATCGTGTCTATGACCGTGTTCGCGAAGCTGAAAAGCTCGGATTCAAGCGTGTCTTTATTCCAAAAAATAATTTAGATGGATGGGAACTTCCAAAAAATATCGAAGTCGTTGGAGTATCTTCTGTCAAAGAAGCTATTTACAAAGCCTTCGGGAAAGAAAATTAGAAAGGAGAACAGTTATGGAACAACCTAAAAAATTTCGAGCATACGGAAGAAAGTTATTACAACTGATTTTCGTATTGCTCGGAGGGTCTTTAGGCGCAACGTACTTTCCAAGTTTATGGCAAGCGTTCAACATTACGAATGAATGGTTAACATCGCAAGTTACGAGTATTTTGTTAGGTGCAATTATTTTATTCTTTATTTCATTTTTCGTGTCGGATCCAATTTTAGCGGGTATTCGTAGACTTGAAAAACTCGTTAGCCAACTTTCTGTGAGCTATTTACTCTTTGGAATGATTGGAGCACTGATTGGACTTTTAGTAGCATGGCTTGTTGGATTGCCATTTACAAACTTACAAATTCCAGCAATTACGCAAGCATTACCAATCGCCCTTAGTATTATCTTTGGGTATCTAGGTTTTTATGTAGGGACAACACGTCGGGAGGATATTTTAAAAGTATTTACAACGACAAGAAAGAAAACGGAGGACTCTCCAGTGCTTGAACGTAAAGCAGGAGATAACTTCAGAAAATACAAACTGCTCGATACAAGTGTAATTATCGATGGACGTATTTACGATATCGCTAAAACAGGATTTATCGAAGGGGTGCTGGTCATTCCAGTATTTGTACTGAATGAATTACAATATATCGCTGATAGCGCCGATAGCTTGAAGCGCGTGAGAGGTCGTCGTGGATTAGATATTTTAAATGCTCTTCAAAAAGAAGAAAATATCAAAGTAGAAATTTACGATGGGGACTATGATGATATTAATGAAGTGGACCGCAAGCTAATTCGCTTGGCAAAGGCGATTGACGGGATTATTATCACGAACGATTTTAACTTAAATAAAGTTAGTGAATTCCAAAATGTGCCGGTCTTTAATATTAATGCGTTAGCGCAAGCCATCAAGCCGGTTGTGATTCCAGGGGAAACCTTGAAGACGACGGTGGTTAAATCGGGGACGGAACGCCAACAAGGGGTTGCGTACTTGGATGACGGTACGATGATTGTCGTGGAAGATGGACAATATTATATGAATGAAGAGATTGAAGTGGTCGTAACGAGCGCCCTTCAAACTGCAGCAGGACGTATGATTTTCGCCAAACCACTGCATAGCCAAAAGAAAATTAAACAATAAAGTGCTTCAACACTTCTATTATGATTACTACGAATCCTTGCGGATTTGCTTATAATAACGGTAACGTTGCACCGGCGCAAGCCTTGGTCTTGCACCTAAAAAACTCAAAAAGGGAGTACGGAATAAATTCCGAACTCCCTTTAATTCGTCTTTTTTGCGAATCACGTTACTGTTATTATAAAATCCGCAGATTCTTCGTAATCATAGTGCTTTAATTTAATTTTCTTTTGGACTGCATAATATCAACGACTGCTGACATTTTGAATCAATAGAAAAAGGATGGACGAATTTCGTCCATCCTTTTTGTTATTCAATGTCGATTTCAAATGGTTCGTCGATGGTTTCAGAAACGTATTTACCATCTTTCTTGCGTTGTTTCACGCATTCCGTTAATAAGTATTCGATTTGTCCATTGACTGATCTAAAATCATCTTCTGCCCATGATGCAATAGCAGCATATAATTTAGATGAAAGTCGTAATGGAATTTGTTTTTTCTTTAAATCAGCCATTGTTAGTATAGGCTTCCCGTGTTAACGATTGGTTGAGCATCATGATTGCCGCAAAGAACAACGAGTAAGTTAGAGACCATCGCAGCTTTACGTTCTTCATCAAGTTCTACGAGTTCTCCTTCGTTTAAGCGTTCTAACGCCATTTCAACCATTCCAACAGCACCGTCTACAATCATCTTTCTAGCGTCAATAATTGCAGAAGCTTGTTGACGTTGAAGCATTACTGCAGCGATTTCTGGAGCGTAAGCAAGGTAAGTGATACGGGCTTCGATGATTTCAAGACCTGCATTTTCAACACGCGCTTGGATCTCATCGCGAATACGTTTCGCAACGACCTCACTTGAACCACGTAAGCTACCTTCATCGGCAATACCGTCACCAGTTGTGTCGACGTTTGGAGCTACATCATATGGATAAATACGCACAATATTACGAAGTGCGCTATCACATTGAAGAGATAAGTATTCTTTGTAGTTATCTACGTTGAAGACTGCTTTAGCCGTATCGACCACTCTCCAAGTAACAGCGATTCCGATTTCAACAGGGTTCCCTAGGCAATCGTTAATCTTTTGACGAGAGTTGTTTAACGTCATAATTTTTAGAGAAATTTGTTTGTGTAAGGCATCTAAGTTAGCTTCAATGCCTCCTGTAGTGCTAATTGTGACAGGGGTACTTTGACGGTCGACGTCACCGCTTTGGCCTAATTTTGTTTTGGCAGCAGGGTTTACCGCCACACTAAATGGATTTACAAAATAGAAGCCAGGTTCTTTAATACTTCCTGTGTATTCGCCAAAGAGCGTCAAAACAATCGCTTCTTGAGGTTTAACAACTTTTAGTCCTCCAAAAAGGATAATACTTCCGATAAATACGAGGATGCAGAGGATAATCCCAACGGCTCTAAGGCCACCATTTCTAATCAAGGCAATTGAGGAAAAAAAGCCCACAACTGAAAGGATTAGTAGAAGAAAAATGCTAAACAACGCAGCAAAACCGTTAGACTTTGTTTTTAAAATTTTTTCGTTCATAAAAAAGACTCCTTTGTCTATTTGATATCTAAATGATATCAAATAGAAATCCGAAAAGCAATATAAAAAAAGAATTATTGGTAAATTTTCCCAATAATTCTTAGAGATGGTATTAAAACTATAAAAGAAATAGTAAGATGAACGTTATAATTGCTAGTCCACCTTGTTTCCAGATGATGCTGATTTGGCTTGTAAGACCACCGTATACGGCTACGACGATGATATTGAACAGTAAAAATCCGACCACTTCACGAGACCCGACGATTAATCCAAAGACTAACCCTACGGCAATCATCAAGTTATAGACACCTTGGTTTTTAAAGAGCGTCGTAATATTGGGATTCTTCAATGTTTCAACACTCATATTGAAGACGCGGCTTGTGGCTTCTGAAGTCGTTTGGAGTGTCTCCAAGTAGAAAATATACACGAATTCCAGCGCAACGAGAGCTGTTAAAATAGTAATTATGATAGACATCTGTCTGCCTCCTTTTTATTGAACAGAAAAGAGTATACTCTGCTTATTTAAGAGAAGCAAAATAGTTGCTTACAAAGCTCGAAATATTGACGGAGTGCACTCAATATGCTATTCTATCCATTGTATAAAAAAGAATCACTACGATTTAGAAAGGAGAAAGGCATGAGTTATATTTCAGTAGAACATCTTTCTTTCTCATATGAACAAGAGACAGTACTTGAAGATATTAGCTTTACGGTGGAGCCAGGTCAGTTTGTGATTTTGACAGGGGAAAACGGTGCAGCTAAGTCTACCTTAGTCAAAAATATTTTAGGACTCTTAACACCAAAGAGTGGAAAAGCCACTATCGCAAAGAAAAATAGCAATGGCGAGAAGTTATCGATTGGATACGCTCCGCAACAGATTTCTTCTTTTAATGTAGGATTCCCATCTAATGTGTATGAACTTGTGGCATCCGGTCGTTACCAACAAGGGCGCTGGTTCAAAAAATTAAATGCAGAAGATCATGAACATATCGAACGTTCTCTTAAATCCGTAGGAATGTGGGACGAACGTCATAAACGTATCGGAGATTTATCAGGAGGGCAAAAACAACGAATCTGTTTAGCAAGAATTTTTGCGACAGACCCAGATTTATTCGTTCTCGATGAACCAACTGCCGGTATGGATAAAGCTTCACGCGAGAGATTCTATCATCTATTACACCATGCTTGCGCTCATCACGGGAAAGCCATTTTAATGGTCACTCATGAGGAAGAAGCGCTTGAACAATACGTGGATAAACATATCCATCTGCAACGAAAGGAGGATTCTCCATGGAGATGTTTTTCTATGGTTTCATGCAAAGAGCATTCATCTCAGGAATAGCAATGGCATTCATTACGCCAATTCTTGGATTGTTCTTAATTCTTAGAAGGCAGTCGCTGATGGCCGACACCTTGTCGCATGTGTCCCTTGTTGGGGTGGCGCTAGGATTTCTTTTGGGAATGAATCCAACTCTTACAACACTGATTGTGGTGATTATCGCAGCGATTTTTATTGAAGCGATTGGAAAATATTTTAGAGGATATTCTGAAATTACCGTTGCAATTCTAATGTCGGGAGGGATGGCGATTGCCCTCATCCTGATGAATATGCAAAAAGGACGTTCAACGTTAAGTGTAGACCAGTTCTTATTCGGTTCTATTGTGACGATTACGCAGCAACAGATGATCATTATGATTCTATTAGCAGTTGTCGTAGTGGGGTTATACGTGATTTTCCGTAAACCATTGTATGTATTATCGTTTGATGAAGATACAGCCATGACAGCGGGATTACCAGTCCGCTTGATGACGAACCTCTTTACAATCATTACAGGGGTTGTGATTGCAGTGATGATGCCAATCGCAGGGTCACTTCTAGTGTCAGCCGTTATTGTACTGCCAGCATCTATTGCGCTTCGAGTGAGCAGTAAGTTTAATGGCGTTATTATCGGCGGCATTATCATCAGTCTCATTGGATTCTTTGCAGGACTTTCAGCTTCTTATATTTACGAAGCACCTCCGGGAGCCGCGATTACATGTGTGTTCCTTGTGATTTTATTCATCTCATTTATCGTGAGTGCCTTCCGTAAAAAAGCATAATCACCAAGCTTACCATTCATTTGGTAGGCTTTTTTTGTGGTATCAGTTTGACGAAAAGGGCGAGAGGGCGTATAGTAACTTTCATAAGATTATTTGGAGGACAAGCATGTGATTATACAGGCGTTATCGAGTATGGTGACGATTCTTGCGGTTATCGCGCTCGGCTATCTCTTGCAGGCTAAGGGATGGTTTCAGGAAGGATTCAGTAAGAGCATTGCGGATTTGATTTTGAAAATTGCTTTGCCAGCGTCCATCTTTGTTTCAGTATTAAAATTTATTACAAGAGAACAACTTGTGAGCTTTGTTGGAATTAGCCTTTATCCACTGATCACCGTTATTCTCGGATATCTCGTGGCATGGGGTGCTGTTGTCTTCTTCAAAGTTCCAGTTGGCAGACGGGGGATTATGCTTAACACATTCGTCAATGCGAATACGGTGTTTATGGGGCTACCGCTGAACCTTTCTCTTTTTGGAGAAGAAGCGATGCCGTATTTTCTGGTCTACTACGTAGTGAATACATTGTCGATTTTTACCGTAGGAATGTACTTTGTAGCCATTGATCGTCCCGATGGAAATAAAAATAGAGGAATCCAGTGGAAGAGTCTTTTTTCACCGCCGTTGATCGCATTTTTAGTGGCATTAGTGGTTGTGGCACTGGGGATTCCAATTCCAACGTTTGCACAAAATTCAATCAACATGGTGGGAAGTTTAGTGACGCCATTGTCGCTCATGTATATTGGAATCAATCTCCAGCAAAGTGGGCTTGGCACCATTCGTTTGGACCGTGATACGGTGATTGCGTTAGCTGGCAGATTCATTATTTTCCCACTCTTAATGGTTCTTGTTCTACTGATTGGTGGAACGGATAATACCTTATTAAAAGAAACCTTTATTATTCAATCCACGATTCCAACACTGGTCATTATGCCGATTTTAGCGGCAGAAGCCTCTGGAGATGTGGATTTTGCGACAAATATGGTAACAATGACGACCATTGCTTACTTAGTGGTATTGCCATTGTGGTCCTTATTCTTATTTTTCATTTAGCAAAATTATCATATATGGTAATTATCATATATGATAATTTTTCAAGCACACAAAAAGCGAAGAACCAATTTTGGCTCTTCGCTTGTTTTCATTTTATCTTATAAAAATTCATGCGTATCAAAGAAGTTTCCTAATTCTGCTTTGATGGTTTGTGCTTCTGTATCAATCTCTGTGATTTTGATGATCGAAGAGTAGTCTGTTACGTTGTGGTTTGAAACCCCTGATTCACAGAACACAACCGCACCCGCTGTTGTTGAATCAAACTCTTGAATAAGGCTACGCATACCGTTAATGGTACCGCCAGCTTTCAAGAAATCGTCGACGATTAATACATTTGATCCGCTAGCTAATGTACGTTTTGATAATTCCATTTTCTCAACACGAGAAGAAGAACCTGAAACATAGTTAATACTTACCGTAGAACCTTCCGTAATTTTTGAATCACGACGTACGATGACGAATGGGACGTTTAAGTAGTTGGCAACGGTTTGTGCGATAGGCACCCCTTTTGTTGCAACCGTCATAACGACATCGATTTTCTTATCCTCGTAAGCAGATGCAATCATTTTCCCTAAATCATGTAATACATCTGGTTTTGCAAGTAAATCAGAAAGGTAAATATATCCTCCCGGCAATAGACGACTTGCATCGTTCATTTGCTCTTTTAGTTTTTCCGCAGCAGCCAATGCTTGTTCGCGTTTGATTTTCGGAACAAAAATCACGCCCCCTGCAGCACCCGGTACTGTGCGAATAATCCCTACACCTTGCTTTTCAAAAGTCTTTTTAATAATAGCAATATCTTCACTAATAGAAGATTTTGCGGACTGATACAATGTTGTAAATGTTGTTAATGAGATTAATGTATGTGGGTTATCTAATAGACGTTGTGTCATATCGATTAAACGTTCACTTCTTTTTAATTTCATCGTTTCGTCCTCCTTTTTTCTTTAAGACACTATTATAGTATACATAAAAGCACGGAAATTACAACTTTTTAAACCTGTAATATTCGGGAAAAGAGCAAATCAAACCTTGAAAATCAAAAGAATGTTCCTGAATTCATTTGGGAAAGCTAAAAATTAGTCTTCTTTCAGGAAATCTACGTCACTATTCCTAAAAATAATAAAGAAAAACGAGCCTATTTAGGCTCGTTTTGTTAAATTCATTGGTTCTATAATTTTTAGGGTTGATGGAAATTTTCCACCAACCCTATTTTAGT
>CAUTST010000043.1:0-12637 GCA_963540995.1 uncultured Streptococcus sp. | reverse complement strand
ATTTCACAATTAGAAGAAATTACTGTAGATGAAATTAATTGTTATGAATATGTTGGATATATCATTGTAAAAGGTGATGAAACAACAACAGTCACTACTGAAAGTGGAACAACTAAAGTAACAACAACTGAAACACCTACAACAGAGACACCTACTACTGAAGGTCCAACAACTGGTGAAACAACCACTGAGGAAACTACAGAAGAAACAACTGAGAAAGAACAAACAGAATCAGAAGAAGAAGTAACTGTAAAACCAGGAACTCCTTCTGCAGCATAATAATTTAATTCAAAAAGAGGTAGATTTAATATCTACCTCTTTTAATTTACTTCATTCATATAAATGGTTTCATAAAACGGAAACAATTCCATCAATGCGTCCGAAAGTTCTTCTTCAATTCCATCTTTGGTACTTTCAAGAAATACTGGCCTTCTTAATATGACTTTACGAAATTCGCCCTCTTTAACGGCTCTTGCTAATTTATCTCTATTAGAATCGTTGCCTTCATAAGCAATTGCATTCTTTTGAACATCAGACGCTATATATAGAATATTACTATTAGGTTCACACTCTAATACTTTATTTTGCAAACACACAGAGTTGTCATTCTTTTTACGTTCGATAAAACTCAATTCTACATATACGCCCAATTTATTTTCTTGATTAAATAAACGTAACGCAAAAGATGGATTTCCTTCAGCTTGCCCCTCTTCGATAAAATATCTCCAAAAAGCGGGTCTTACCACTTGGGCTTGATTCATCCATTGACTAACCGGGGCTTTGCGAAATGTATGGAAGTTCTTATAAAATACTTCCGTTAACTTTGTAAATTCCTGTCTGGCATCTTGCCCTGCTTTCTTCAACTGTATCATCTCTTCTGCTACTTCCGGAAATTTTACAGGATTTTTGTATTTGACTTTTTCATAACGAAAAAACTGTTTCATTTTTTCGATTGTAATCATAATTTACTCTCCTAAATTTGACTCTTTAAGCGGTCAATCATATAGACACCCACATCAATAATTGGAATATATGAGAGCTGTTGTAATTCCCTCTTTAAATATGAAAAATGTGTACAACCTAGTACAACAGCTTCTATTTCAGTACTCTCAAAATAATGGAAAAGACTTTGAAAATCAAATTGCTTAATAATCTCCTCTTGGATTTGCCAGTTTCAATCGCTTTAACTAGCTCTAACATCGTCACACCAAACACCTTAAGATTAGGATTCGCAATATATAGATTATTTTCAACCCCCGTTAACCCATGAGAATTAGCTGCCATTACAGCTAAATAATCATGTTCTACCCCGAGTGTTCGATACATTTGCATCGGAGTAATCATTTGGAGTTTATATTCATCTTGCAATTTGTCAAAACTTACAACTGAACTGGGTGAATTACAGTAAACAAAAACAGCGTCGATGTCATTTTTCATTCCATCAATCACACCTCCGATAAACTGCTCTCTTTCTTCTGCCTCTAACGATTAAAAAGTTGTTTGTTCGACTGGATTTTTAGAAATAGGAACAGAAATTGTTTGAGTGAATCCATTTTCCTTTAATAAATCGATACCTAGCTTCGTGTCCATTGGTGTTCCGGCCATCACACAATCCGCATTTTCATTACTCCTTTATAAAAAAACAAGGATGAACACTTGGCTCACCCTTGTTTCAATTCATCATTATTTAGTTGCACGACGTACGTATGTACCTTCTGCAGTGTTAACTTCTAAGTACTCTCCTGCTTCGATGAAGTCTGGAACGTTAACGACTAAACCTGTTTCCATTGTAGCTGGTTTACCAGAACCTGTAACTGTAGCACCTTTGATTGATGGTTGAGTTTCAGTAACTTGTAATACAACTGTTGATGGTAATGAAACCCCGATTACTTCAGAACCGTAGAATTGGATTTTAACTTCCATGTTTTCTAGGATATATTTCAATTCTTGTTCGATTGTTTCTTCAGGAATTTCGTATTGTTCGTATGTTTCTAAATCCATGAATACTCCAACGCCATCTTGGCTGTATAAGTATTGAACATCTTTAGTATCGATATGTGCACGTTCTACTTTTTCATCAGGACGCATTGTTGTGTCTACTGTTGAACCGTTACGAACGTCACGGATTTTCATACGCATTACAGTGTTCCCTTTACCTGGTTTGTGGTGGCTGATTTCCAACACTTTAATTAATTTTCCATCAAGAATGAATGTCATTCCAGCTTTTAAATCACTTACGTTAATCATTTTCTGACTCCTTTAGTTAAATTTTACTTTCTATTTATACCACATTTTCTTAAAAAATGCACTCTTTTCAGTATTAATTTTCAATCTACAAGATTCCAACACGTTTAAAGATCAAATCTACATTCTTAATATGATAGTGATAATCAAACGCATCATCTAAATCTTCTTTACTTAGAGTAGCCGTAATTTCAGGTTGCTCTTCTAAAACAGAACGGAATGGTAATTTTTCATCCCAAGCTTTAGCTGTACATGGTTGTACTAAATCATAAGCTTTTTCACGACTCATTCCTTTGTCGATGAGTTTCAATAATACTCTTTGACTGTAGATTAAGCCAAAAGTCGCATCCATATTGCGTAACATATTTTCTGGGAATACCGTCAAGTTCTTAACGATATTTCCGAAACGACGAAGCATATAGTTTAGTAAAATCGTGCTATCTGGAATAATAATACGTTCAGCTGAGGAATGTGAAATATCACGTTCATGCCATAAGTTCACGTTCTCGTAAGCTGTAACCATATGTCCTCTAATTACACGAGCAAGACCCGCCATATTTTCAGAACCAATTGGATTTCGTTTATGTGGCATTGCTGAAGAACCTTTTTGACCTTTTGCAAAGAACTCTTCTACTTCACGCGTTTCAGATTTTTGAAGCCCACGAATTTCTGTTGCGAATTTTTCGATACTTGTTGCAATTAAAGCAATTGTAGATATGTAATCCGCGTGTAAGTCACGAGATAAAATCTGTGTAGAGATTTCTTGAGGACGAATCCCTAATTTACGACATACATACGCTTCTACTTCTGGAGAAATATTGGCGAATGTTCCAACTGCTCCACTGATTTTACCAGCTTCTACACCTTGGGCTGCACGTTCGAAGCGTTCAATATTGCGTTTCATTTCTGAATACCATAACGCTAATTTCAAACCAAAAGTGGTTGGTTCAGCATGAACTCCATGCGTTCTACCCATACATACCGTATCTTTATAAGCTAATGCTTTTTCTTTAATAATTTCTAAGAAATCCGCTAAGTCTTTACGTAAAATATCGTTGGCTTGTTTCAACTGATAACCATAAGCTGTATCCACCACATCTGTACTCGTTAATCCGTAGTGAACCCATTTCTTTTCTTCTCCAAGACTTTCAGAGACACATCTTGTAAATGCTACAACATCATGTCTTGTTTCTTCTTCAATTTCCAAAATACGTTCAACGGTGAATCTTGCATTTTTACGAATCTTTTCTACATCTTCTTTAGGGATTTCTCCTAATTCGGCCCAGGCTTCATCCGCTAATATTTCGACTTCTAGCCAACAGTTATAACGGTTTTCATCAGACCAAATTTTTGCCATTTCTGGACGAGTGTAACGTGTAATCATGATTTCCTCCTAATACAACTCCATAGTAACATGCGTGATTCCAACAATATCATATGGCTCTGAAACGACTTCAAAACCAAGCGACTCATAAAACTTTTGTAAGTGAGCTTGTGCATGGACTTCAATGATCTTATCAACGAACCACTCTTTACAAACTTCCCTCGCGCGTTCTAACAGCACTCTGCCTTTACCGTTTCCACGATATCTGTGATCAATTAACACTCTTCCGATGCTCACCTTATCAATTCCCGGAATGATTCGTAAATACGAAATCACTTCATGCGATTCATTCATCTCAAATAGATGCCAGGAAATTGTATCAGTATCATCGATTTCTTGATAATTCAACTTTTGACCCACAATAAAGGTTTCAATTCTAGCTTTATAAATGGCTACAATCTCTTCCTTCGTTAGCTCGTCATAGTTTTTTAAATACCACATAGAATAATCCTCACTTCGATTCAAAATAATGTCTCGTATTGTACTCATCTTGTTTCAATTGGTCAATTAAAGCCTCAATACCGTCAAATTTCAATTCTGGTCTTAAATACTTCAACCATTTCACACGAACTGGCAAGTGATAAATATCCTTGTCAAAATCGAGTAAGTTTACTTCGATTGTTACTTTATGGACATCATCAAAAGTTGGATTAATCCCAATAGATGCCATCCCTGGAATCCATTTACCTTCTACTAGCATTTCAACAACATAGACACCGTTTTTTAGAAGGAAAGTATCGTTGGACACTTCAATATTCGCTGTTGGATACCCAAGCATTTTACTGCCTCGTCCAAAGCCGTGAACAACGACTCCATCCATCATGTAGTCATATCCTAACAATTGATTTGCTTCTTCAATACGACCTTGTAGTAATAAATCTCTAACTGCTGTCGAACTAATCTTCTCACTATTGTTTTTTTGCTCTGAAATGGTAATAATCTCAAAACGATTCGAAGCATACTTTGGTAATAATTCCATATTTGCAATATCTCTCTTGCCATACGTGTAATCAAACCCAGCCACAATAACTTTCGCATTTAATCCAACAATATATTGATCGACAAATTCTTGTGGAGACAGTGCTCCAAATTCCTTAGTGAAATCAACTAAATAGAAAATATCAACACCTAGTTCTTCTAATAATTCCTTCTTACGTTCTAGTGGTGAGACATATTGAATGCTTTCAGGATCGACATTTTGAAAAATAACAGATGGATGTTGATTAAACGACATCACTGCTACTTTATAGCCTCGTTCAGTTCCGACTCTTTTAGCAGTAGTAATCACTTCTTTATGCCCTAAGTGAATTCCATCAAAGAAACCTAAAGCAAGGACGATTGGTTCCTGAAAGATACACTCTTTTTTATAAGGGTGTGTTAACTCTATTGTTTGCATTCTTCTCTCCTTTCTAAAACATTTTAATTGGTTTTAATAAGCCTTTTTTCGTTGGATGAGGACCGTAAATTGTGAGGAGTTGGTCTTCATAATAACAAGCAGTCGGTGCGACAATCTGTGGAAATTCAGATTGTAATAATAATGCACCATTTTTAAAACGAATGTACTCATCTTCTGTCAAATTCATTCGTGGATAGTCTTCAAAAACTAAGTCAACAGGTTTTAAAGCTTCTTCGGCTTTATCTTTTTGCACAAATTCATTCAGATCTTCTAATGTAATGCAATCGTGTGTTTGAAAAGGTCCGCTTTTCACACGGGTTAATTGAGACATATGTGCTTCGACTCCTAGAGCTTTCCCTAAATCAACAGAAAGCGTTCGAACATAAGTCCCTTTACTACAACTCACTTCAAACTTCCATGATTGTGTCTTCGCTTCTTCATTATAAACAGGTTCTGAAATTCGTTTGAAGTCATAAATAGTCGCTTTTCTGACAGGACGTTCTACCTCTTCTCCAGCTCTTGCATATTCGTAAAGACGCTTCCCGTTCACTTTAACTGCAGAATACATCGGTGGAATCTGAGTGATTTCTCCAATAAACTGTTGCATTGTTTTATCAATTTCTTTAATAGAAAAAGGAGTCTCAATGGGTGATGAAGAAACAATTTTCCCGTGTGCATCTTCAGTCTCGGTAGAATAACCTAATGTGATTTCACCTTGATAAACTTTATTGGCTTCGTGAAGATTCTCAACAACCTTAGTCGCTTTCCCAATACAAATCGGTAATACTCCATCTACTTCAGGATCGAGTGTTCCAGAATGGCCGACTTTTTTTGTTTTTAATAGCTTTCTCACTTTATAGACACAGTCAAATGACGTCATGCCTTTTTCTTTCCATAATGGAAGGATTCCATCCATCACTTTCATCCTTTCAAGCTTACATTTGCTTACTTATTGTAACATAATTCCCCCTTTCCCACATAGATTATGAATATAGCTTTTTATGCGATAAATATGGTATTATAGACAGGTAAACTTATTAGATAGGAGTGACTTCAATGTCTAGAGTATATATTGTAACGGACTCAACAGCAGATTTAACTGAAGAAGAAGTAAAACAATTTGAAATCTCTATCGTTCCAATGAATATCTCAATCGATGATGAAAATTATATCGATGGTGTCACCATTACTAAAGAAGAATTTAAAGACAAAATGACTGCTAGTGCTACCCTTCCAAAAACAGCTCAACCTTCTATTGGTCGTTTCGTAGAAGTATATGATGAACTCGGAAAAAACGGGGATTCTGTTATTTCGATTCAGATGATGCGTTCAATTAGTGGTACCGTAGATGCCGCTCGCCAAGCAGCCGACATTACAGAAACAAATGTAACTGTAGTCGATTCAGACTTCACTTCCAGATCAATGGGAATGATTGTTAAAGAAGCGGCTAAAGCAGCTAATGAAGGAAAAACAGTTGAAGAAATTCTTGAAATTATTGAAGATGCTAAGAAACGTACAACTCTATATTTAACGGTTGTCCACTTAGACAACTTAATCAAAGGTGGTCGTATTAGCCAACTAATGGGAATGTTCTCAAACTTACTCAATATCAAATTATTCCTACAAGTGATTAATGGAAAAATCGAAATCGTTCAAAAAGGACGCGGCTTAAAATCACTACAAAAGAAATATGAAGAGATATTCGAACAAATGAAAGCTGCTCCAAATGGCATCCAAGAAATTGGAATTATGCACGCTGGCTTAAGCGAATTTAATGAAGGAAATATCGCTCGTGTTCGCGAACTATTTCCTGATGTGCCACTAACAATTGTAACAACTTCTCCAATCATCATGAGCCACACTGGCGTTGATGCAATGGCGATTACTTATTTAGAAAATAAATAAAAATAAAGCAACTAACTCTGATTTTCAGAATTAGTTGCTTTTTTGTTAATTTAATATTTGTCCAATAAAGATACCTACATAAGTACCGATAATGTAACCTAGTGTTCCAACAAGCATTGTAGGTGCCACAAAGCGATGCCATCCTTTAGAAATAGCCATCGCAGCTGCCGTTGTTGGTCCACCAATATTCGCATTCGAAGCAAGAATAGCTTCTTCTACTGTGAATCCGAAAATTTTTGCACCAGCAAATGTTACGACCATATTCACAAAAACCATGATTGCACAGAAGACAAGTAATAATGGAGATTTCTCAATAATGGCTCCAATTGAAGCTGGAATTCCGATAACTACGAAGAATAAGTAAATCAAGAATGTTCCAATTTCATTTGCTCCACTAATCTTCTTGAAGTGTTTGGCAAAAATAGTCGAACATGCAACTGTCAACGTTGTTAAAATTAAATATTTATTCGAAATTAGTTGGATAAAGCTGTTATCTCCAAGAGCTGAAATAATTTCAGATAATGTAAAGCTGATTGTTACGATAACAACAGAAATTGCAAACACAAAAGCTACATCTTGAACTGTGATAACAGTATCTTTGTGATATGCTTTTTCCTCTTCCTCTTTTTCATCTTCAGCATAAGCAAATTTAAAATGCTTCTTAAAGAAACCAATTGAAGGAATCATTAACAATACTAAGAAGTAAAATACCATTAATAAGTTATCCGCAACTGTTGCCGCAGAAATGAGTTCTTTTGGAATATCAAAAGCTGACGAAACAGCAACAAAGTTCACTCCACCACCGATATAACTTCCGACCATCATTCCAGCAATATGGTTTAGTACAGGAATTGCCTTTGACAAGGCCAAATATCCTAATACTGCCCCAAGAACTGTTCCTACAGAACTGATGAGGAAGATAGCCAATAATCGTCCGCTCTCCTTCCAAATTTGTTTTAAATCACATTGGAATAGTAACATTGGAATGGCTAGTGGAACAACAACTCCCCAAACTTGATCGTATACAGGTGAATCTGTTGGAATAACGCCTAAATTACTTAATGTTGCTGCCATTAATAGACCGATAATCGCTCCACTAATCTTTGCAGCCCATTGATATCGATTTTCTAAAAAGATACTGATAGTCGCAATCCCAACGATTATAGACCACAATACCCATGTATTATTTGCATCAATCATAAAACACCTCTTCTGGCTTTTTAATACACTAGAAAATTATCATATATGATAATTTTTTACTAAAAAGGCAAAAGAGTTGTTTTCGTTTGATGTACTTTTGCCCTTTAAGATATTATCTTTGTTCATCTTCTTCATGAATCGATTTTAAAAGCTCATCAATATGATTTCCGTAATCAACTGATTCATCACGTTTAAAAATCAATTCAGGAGTTTTGTACAATGATAGACGTTTGCCTAATTCACGACGGATTAGGCCTTTTGATTTTTCTAATCCACGCTCTGTAGCTTGACGTTCGCTAGCTAATTTATGAAGCGTTGTATAGTAGATAGTAGCGATTTGTAAATCGCCAGTCACTTCTACTTCAGTAATTGTAATTTCTTGTACACGTGGGTCACGAACTTTTTTAGATAAGATATCATTTACTTCTCGTAAGATTTCTTGTGATACACGTCCAACTCTAAAGTTTGCCATTTTCTCTCCTTTCCAACGAAAAAGGCACTGCAATCAGTCCCTCTTCGTTTTACTTACATCGTAAATTTCTTCTTTATTCGGTCGCTTACGGTATTCCGGTCCAATCCTTATCTCCAGTGTTCCAAAGCTGAACAGTCGGTCTCGCACTATTTTCTTTTAACTTCGACCATTTCGTAGGCTTCGATGATGTCGTCTACTTTAATATCGTTGTAGCCTTCAATCATGATACCGCACTCGAATCCAAGTTTAACTTCTTTAGCGTCATCTTTGAATCGTTTCAAGCTTGCTAATTCACCTTCGTAAATAACAATGTTATCACGGATTAAGCGAACTGAGCTTGAGCGTTTAACAACACCTTCTAATACATATGAACCAGCAATTGTTCCAAGTTTAGATACAGTGTATGTTTCACGAACGATTGCTTGACCAGTAATTTTTTCTTCAAATTCTGGGTCTAACAACCCTTTCATCGCTGTTTCGATTTCATCAATTACGTTATAGATAATACGGTGTAAGCGAATATCTACTTGATCAGATTCAGCTTGAATTTTCGCTTGTGGCGTCGGTCTCACGTTAAACCCGATGATGATTGCGTTACTTGCTGTTGCAAGCGTAATATCGCTCTCGTTGATTGCCCCTACTGCTGTATGGATAATCTTCACACGAACGCCTTCAACTTCAATCTTTTGTAAGCTTGATGCTAATGCTTCAACAGAACCTTGCACGTCAGCCTTGATAATGACATTAACTTCTTTCAATTCTCCTTCTTTCAATGTAGAGAATAAGTTATCTAATGTAATACGGCTTGAAGCGTTACGGTGTTCGATTAACGCACGTTTTGCACGTTCTTCACCAGCAGCACGAGCAGTTTTCTCGTCTTCGAATACTACGAAGCGGTCTCCGGCTTGAGGTGAAGCGTTAAGACCAGTAATCTCAACTGGAGTCGCTGGTAAAGCAGTTTTCACACGACGACCTTGGTCATTCACCATTACACGGACGCGTCCAAATGTGTTCCCTACAACGATTGGGTCCCCAACTTTAAGCGTTCCTTCTTGTACTAATAATGTTGCGATAGGTCCTTTAGATTTATCTAAACGAGCTTCGATAACAGTTCCTAACGCTAAACGGTTAGGGTTTGCTTTCAACTCTTGAACTTCAGCAACCAATAGAATCATTTCTAATAACTCTTCAATGTTTTGATTGAATTTCGCTGAAATCTCAACGAAAATTGTGTCTCCACCCCATGCTTCAGGTACAAGTCCTAAATCAGAAAGTTCTTGCATCACACGACCTGGGTTTGCAGCAGGTTTATCAATTTTGTTAACTGCTACGATAATTGGTACATCAGCAGCTTTAGCATGGTTAATTGCTTCTACAGTTTGAGGCATTACTCCATCATCGGCAGCTACTACAATGACTGTAATATCAGTAATATCTGCACCACGCGCACGCATTGTTGTGAAGGCCGCGTGCCCTGGTGTATCTAAGAATGTAATTGGCTTGCCATCAATTTTAATTTGGTACGCACCGATATGTTGAGTGATACCACCTGCTTCACCAGCTACAACTGAAGAATTACGTAATTGGTCAAGCAATGTTGTTTTACCATGGTCAACGTGTCCCATGATGGTTACAACTGGAGGTCGTACTGTGCTTTCTGCTTTTTCAGTAGCTGCTTCTTCAAAGTACACATCTAAATCAGAAATATCTTTTTCGATTTTTTCTTCAGCATCCATACCGTAGTCTGCTGCTAATAATTCAATCGCGTCTTTAGATAGACCTTGGTTTAATGTTGCCATTACTCCTAATAGGAATAATTTTTTGATGATTTCTGCTGGTTCACGTTTGATTTTCTTCGCTAATTCAGCAACAGTCATACCATCTGTATACACTAATACATCCGGTAATTCATGGAATTTACGTGCTGGAACTGCTGGTTTAGCTTTTTGTTCTTCACGACGGTTTCCTTTTTTACCTTTTTGATGACGATTTTTCTTACTGAAACCATCATTGTTAAAATCGTTATAACGTTGTTGGTTTCTTCTGTCGTTATTACGATTGTTTCTTGGTGACTCGAAACGATCGTTATCGTTATTTTGTTTTTGGTTGCCACGAGGACGTTCTACTTGTCCTTGTTGGTTAGAACGAGCTTCTGTGCGTGCTTGTTCTTGCTTAAATGAAGAACGGTTTCCATTCGCATTTTGCATTTTTGGATTTTGACGTCCTTGATTTCTTTGATCATTTTGTTCATGACGTCTTTGATTTTGAGAATGGTTACGTTCTTGATTTTGCTTTTGATGGCCTTGTTTTGGAGTACGGTCTTCTCTTTTGGCTCCTTCTTTTTTAGGAGCATGACCTTTATGCGCATCTTTCTTTGGTTCCGCTTTTTTTACTTCTTGTTTTGGAGCAGGTTTTGCCTCTTGTTTTGGAGCAGGTTTTGCCTCTTGTTTTGGAGCTTTTGTTGCTGGTTTAGCAGCCGGCTTTGAATTCCAAGTTCCTTTAATTTTTGAGATTTCAGATTCTTCCATAGTAGACATATGGCTATTGTATGAAATACCTATTTCTTTTGCTTTTTCAATAATTTCTTTACTAGCCACATTTAATTCTTTCGCTAATTCGTATACGCGAGTTTTCGACATAGTCTCACCTTCCTATTCGTTCATATCGTTAAATCCCTTCATCTTCAGTAGACTCTTTGTAAACCCTCGATCATCAACTAAAACGATGGAACGTCTCTTGCCGATAGCTAGAGATAATTCATCCGTTTCAAATTGCTGAACAAAAGGAATTTCATAATATTCACATTTGTTTTTGATTTTTTTAACGGTGTTTGCACTACAATCTTTGGTACAAATCACTAAATTTCCTTTTTGTCTTTGAATGCTTTGAATCACTTGCTCCTCACCAGTAACCAATTTACGAGCGGCAGTCGCCATTCCAAGCAAATTCAAAGCTCTTTGTTTAACGAACTCTTCCATCACTAAACAACTCTTTTCTTGCTTTTTGATGTTCTACATAAGCGAGAAGTTCTTCGTAAAATGCATCTGGAATTTCAATTTCTAATTGTTTTTCAAACAAATGATTTTTCCAAGCTTTCTCAACTAAAGTAGGTTCAAGAGTAATATATGCACCACGGCCGTTTACTTTACCAGTTGGATCGATTTGTGCAACACCTTCAGCATTACGAACAATACGGACCAACTCTTTCTTCGGCATCATTTCACCTGAAGCGATACAACGGCGCATCGGAATCTTTTTCTTTCTCATCGTGCACCTCCAGTATTCTATTCTTCTTCAGAAGAACCTTCTTCGGCTTCTTCAACGACTGGGTTTGCTAAATTTTCTAAATACTCTTCATAAGCAGATTCTGATTTAATATCAATACGGTATCCAGTTAATTTTGCAGCTAGACGTGCATTTTGACCACGTTTACCAATTGCAAGTGATAATTGATGGTCTGGAACAACTACGATACAACCATTGCTATCTTCATTAAACTCAACTTTGACAACTTGAGCAGGGTTTAAAGCATTCTTAATGTAAACCGCTGGATCTTCGTTCCATTCAACGATATCCATGTTTTCACCGTTTAATTCTTCAACAATGTTATGAACACGTTGTCCACGAGGGCCCACACATGTTCCAACTGGGTCTAAGTTATTATCGTTTGAACGAACGGCTACTTTAGCACGGTCACCTGCTTCACGAGCGATAGAAACGATTTCTACAACACCATCGTAAATTTCAGGAACTTCTTGTTCGAATAAACGTTTTAATAAATCTGGATGAGTACGGCTAACAAAAATTTGAGGTCCTTTAGTAGTATTGTCTACTTTCGAAACTAAAACTTTAATACGTTGATCAGGCAAGTACTCTTCTGTTGGAATTTGGTCTTGTTTTGCCATTCCAGCAACGATACGTCCAAGGTTTACATATACCTAACGGAAATCTTGCCGGTCGACACCACCTGTCATGATTTCATTTTCATATCGAATGCATCCACCGCAGATGCTTCCCCGCTCAGCCCCACGAAGGC
>CAUTST010000042.1:0-14073 GCA_963540995.1 uncultured Streptococcus sp. | reverse complement strand
GTAACTAAGATGAAGGATTTTAATGTATCTTTGTTTAAATATTTCTCCAATAAAATTCCTCCTTATTCTGGGTCCCTATGGAATCGTCCATAGAAGTTTTCTGTACTAATTTGATTTATAATTGCACGCGGATCTGCTTCCTTAATCACAGCAACCGCATCAATCACCTCGTATGAAGACAATACCGTGTGTAATAAGTACATTCTTTCTCGACTAAATCCACCAATAGCTTCCACACAAGATATACCATGACGAATTGTCTTCAAATAGGCATCCATCACATCTTCTCCATAACGAGTTGTGATCTGTAAAGTTACTTTATGATAACGTTGATGGAAGGTGCTGATCACTTTTGTTGAAATATATTGGAAGATAATAGAATATCCCGCATGTTTCCAACCAAATAAGGCACCAAAAATCAGTAGTAACGCTGTATTAAATAAGAATACTTCTTGCCAAATCGTTTTCCCGTTACGGTTTGAAACGTATAATGCCACAAAGTCCATCCCACCGGTAGAAGCATTTCCTTTCAAAGCTAGTGAAACATATAGACCATTTAATACTCCACCGAATATTACGTTCAGCATTGTATCATCCACAAATAATGGTTCAAAATTCAACACGCGGATAAAGAAACTTCCCACGAATACTTGTAAAATCGAATAAAATGTAAATCGTGCACTTATCCCACGGTAGCATAAAATTGCAACTGGAATATTGAGCAGAATTAGTAGCATTGAAATCGATAATTCCACTCCAAATAGTTCTGCAATTTGATTTATTAAAATCGATACTCCAAGGAATCCACTAGACAAAAGATTCGATGGTTGAATAAAAACTTTCAGTGTAAACGCCTGAAGAAAACCCGAAATGACAACGGCAAATAATGACAACAAATGTCTTACTATTTTATTTTTACGATATTTACGATAAGAAGATGGGTTTAAAAAACTCATGCATGATCACCCACTTTGAAACAATATTGGATGCCGTTTACTGTTGGTACTTTCAGTACTGCATCATAATAATGAAATGGCACTTTTTTTGATTCCAAATTCAACACCAAATTTTCTAATTCTCGCATATTTGGAACACGCCATTCAATTTCAGAAACACCATAAAAATCTTGATGTGAATGAGGAATGAATTCCCATGCATTAATTGCTAACGAATACCCATCTCGATTTACTTTAAAATTCTTACGACGGGTCACATAATCATAAGTCGTATTGAATAAAAACGCATCACTTAAGAACGCTCCTGTTTCTTCAACATCAGACACATTATAGTGAACCTGCGCTATTCTAGCCGTCGAAGGAAATTCTTCTGCAGCCGCATCAACTCCATCGATAAACTCATGCAGCGAACGATTCAGTTCAGTCCCTTCAAGATATTGGTCAACGAGATCATATCCACTCTCCCCTTCGACCATAAACTTCAATCGATTTCCCTCAGGATCCATAATATAAAAGTTATTTGTATAACCATCAAAACCTGTAGCTGTAATCGTTTGTTCTTCTAAAATCAATCGATTAATGAGCTCTCCCATTTGAAATGGCTTAGTTAATTTAAAACCGATGAAGTACGTTGTTAAAATCGTATCTTTACTTCCTTTACCTTGAACTAAGCGAAGTAAAGGGACACTACCTTTACTATGCCCAATAAGGATTTCGTTATCAAAGTCCTGAAGTACAACAAGCCCTAAAACTTGCGTATAAAATTTCTTCATCACTGAAAGATTCCGTACCGTTATTGTTACAAGAGAAATCGTCCACTCTTTTTTTGATTGTGGTACAAGCGCATCTTTCACTAACTGTAATAGATTTCGCATTTTCCTTTTCCTTTACTAAAAAAGTGGGGAGGACTTAAAGGATGTTCCTCACCCACTCCGTTATTTTTTATCCTTCAAAAGCCACTGTTAAAGGTGGGACAACTTGTTTCTTACGAGAAACAACTCCAGGTAATGTTAGTACTCCATCATTGTAGCTTGCGTTAAATGCTTGAGCTACTTTATCTAAATGGTCACCAACTACTAATACGGTTGATGCACTGGTTAAGATGTTTGTAATGACAAATACAAATGTATCATATCCGTTTTCATCGTTAGCAACTCTCATGCTTTCTTCTAATGCATCGCGACGTGATAATAACTCTTCAGGATCCACTACGTTTACTTGTGCAATTCGTAAGTTTGCTCCTCCCATTGGGAATGATTTTGCATCTAAGTCGATTAAATCATCTTCAGATTTGTTGCCTAAGTTCGTTCCAGCTTTTAACATTTCTAAGCCATATACATTCACATCGATTTCAGCAATGTTGGCTAAATCTGTCGCTGCTTCAATGTCTTGTTGTGTACAAGTTGGTGATTTGAATAATAATGTATCTGATACAATCGCTGAGACCATTAATCCAGCAATATCTTTAGGAATTTCTACACAATATTCTTTGTACATCTTATAAAGAATTGTATTTGTACAACCCACAGGCTCTGCACGATAGAATAATGGATTAGCTGTTTGGAAGTTTGCGATACGGTGGTGATCCACTACATATTCGACTTCTACTTTTTCCACACCTGTAGCACTTTGTTGAACTTCATTGTGGTCTACTAATGCAACACGATTTGTTTCTTCTGAAACATCTCCAATCACTCGTGGAGCTTCTTTTTTGAAATAATCTAAAGCATATTGTGTTTCTTCATTTGGAGTTCCAAGGGCAACTGCTTCTGCATCTTCTCCTAAGTGACGTAATAAATAAGCATATGAAATCGCTGATGTAATCGCGTCTGTATCTGGATTTTGATGTCCAAAAACTAATAATTTACTCATAATTTGGCCTCTCTCTATATAAATTTACATTGACAATTTTAACATAATTATCACTTAAAACCAATAGATAATGCATTATTTCTAGTATTTCTGCAAAAAAAGAACTGTTATAGCTTTTATACTATAACAGCTCTTGTATTATGCATTTAAATAACCTTTATATTCATCTGTTCTTAAGATGCGACGAGCGTTATCCACACGTTCTTGTGTTGGAGGTTCAATATGATCTAATTTATATGGAATCCCTAAGTTCTTCCATTTATAAACACCTAACTTATGATATGGCAAGATTTCGAATTTTAAAACATTCTTCAATCCCGCAACAAAATCACTTAATCGGATGAGATATTCATCATAGTCTGAACGTTCTGGAACTAACACGTGGCGAATCCATACAGGTTGCCCTTTTTCTGATAAATACTCTGCTAGTTGAAGAATATTTTTATTCGTCCATCCTGTTAATTTCTTATGTTGTTCATCATCAATATGTTTAATGTCTAATAAAATAAGATCTGTATATTCTAGTAACTCTTCAAATTTTGAGAAGAATGGTTCGTCATACGTAAAGGGCATTCCACAACTATCTAAAGTCGTGTGTACACCAGCTTTTTTACAACGTTTAAAGAAATCGATTAAAAAATCAATTTATAATCAAGGTTGGCCTCCGCTTACAGTTACGCCACCTTTACGTCCCCAGAATGCACGATATTGTAATGCTTGATCGAGTAATTCTTGAGAAGTAATCGGATGACCGCCTCCAATATTCCAAGTATCTGGGTTATGACAAAACTCACAACGCATACGGCAACCTTGCATAAAGGTTACAAAACGGATACCTGGTCCGTCTACAGAACCAAAACTCTCTGTAGAATGAATATATCCAGTTACTGGTTCACTCATCATTATTCCTCCTATCTTTTCTCTTTTAGTATATCACAATTCGTGTCCTTTAGGGCCATTTCGATTAAAAAACGGATGGACGATTTTGCCCATCCGTTTTCTTAATTTCAGCAATCTTATGAGTAGACCTCACACTTTGTGGAATCCGGTTCGGTCTCCTTGAAATACCTCCACTTCAGAAAATTTTGTCGGATGATTTGCATCCTCCTCAATTTTCCTCCAGTGGTCTATTTCAGAACAGTCGACCTCACACTTTGTGGAATCCGGTTCGGTCTCCTTGAAATACCTCCACTTCACAAAATTCCATCGGATGCATAGCATCCTCTTGAATTTTCCTCCAGTGGTCTATTTCAGAGCAGTCGACCTCACACCTTGTGATTACATGCTTTCGTGCATTGTACGGTTGATTACGTCTAATTGTTGTTCACGAGTTAATTTAATGAAGTTAACTGCGTAACCAGATACACGAATTGTTAATTGTGGGTATTCTTCTGGGTGTTCCATTGCATCTAATAATGTATCACGGTTGAATACGTTGATGTTTAAGTGGTGACCGCCTTTAGAAGCGTAACCATCTAACATAGAAACTAAGTTTTCTTCTTGTACATCTAATTCACGTCCTAAAGCTTTAGGAATGATTGAGAATGTATTTGAGATACCATCTAATGCATATTTGTAAGGTACTTTAGCAACTGATGATAATGAAGCTAATGCTCCGTGTGTGTCACGACCATGCATTGGGTTAGCACCTGGTGCAAATGGTTCGCCAGCACGACGTCCATCAGGAGTGTTACCTGTCTTCTTACCATAAACTACGTTAGAAGTAATTGTAAGGATAGAAGTTGTATGTTTAGCATTACGGTAAGTTTTGTGTTTTTTAACTTTAGTCATGAATTCTTTCAATAACCAAACAGCGATTTCGTCAGCACGGTCATCGTTGTTACCATATTTAGGGAAGTCGCCTTCTACTTCATAGTCAACAACAACGCCATTTTCGTCACGAATAGTTTTAACTTTCGCATATTTAATAGCTGAAATTGAGTCAACTGCTACTGAGAATCCAGCGATACCTGTTGCCATTGTACGAAGGATTTCAGTGTCATGTAATGCCATTTCAATTCTTTCGTAACTATATTTATCATGCATGTAGTGGATGATGTTTAATGTGTTTAAGTATAAACCACAAATCCATTCCATCATGTCGTTGTATTTAGCCATTACTTCATCGTAATCTAAGTATTCAGAAGTAATTGGTTGATATTTAGGACCAACTTGTACTTTAGATTTTTCATCGATACCACCGTTGATCGCATATAATAATGTTTTCGCTAAGTTAGCACGAGCTCCGAAGAATTGCATTTGTTTACCGATACGCATAGCAGATACACAGCAAGCAATTCCGTAGTCATCGCCCCACTCTGGACGCATTACATCATCGTTTTCATATTGGATTGCAGAAGTATTAATAGAAGTTTTAGCTGCAAACAATTTGAAGTTTTCTGGTAAACGAGTTGACCATAAAACTGTTAAGTTTGGTTCTGGAGCTGGTCCTAAGTTTACTAATGTGTGTAAGAAACGGAAACTGTTCTTAGTTACTAATGGACGTCCATCTTCACCAACACCGGCAATAGATTCAGTTACCCAAGTTGGGTCTCCTGAGAATAATGCATTGTATTCAGGTGTACGAGCGAATTTAACTAAACGTAATTTCATAACAAAGTGGTCAACAAGCTCTTGAGCTTCTTCTTCTGTTAATGTTCCGTTTTCTAAGTCACGTTGTACATAGATATCTAAGAATGTTGAAGTACGTCCTAGAGACATAGCAGCACCGTTTTGTTCTTTAATAGCAGCTAAGTAACCTAAGTATAACCATTGGAAAGCTTCACGAGCATTTGATGCAGGTTTAGAAATATCGAATCCGTAGATGTTACCTAATTCCTTTAATTCTAATAATGCACGGTATTGTTCTGAAACTTCTTCACGTAAACGAATGACATCATCTGACATAGTGCCATCGCCAATGTTAGCAAAGTCTTTTTGTTTTTCAGCGATTAAACGATCAACCCCGTATAAAGCAACACGACGGTAGTCACCGATGATACGTCCACGTCCGTAAGCATCTGGTAAACCTGTGATAACACCTGATTTACGAGCTGCTCGCATTTCTGGAGTGTAAGCATCGAATACACCTTGGTTGTGAGTTTTACGCCAGTCACGGAAGATACGAGAAATTTCTTCATCAATCTTGAATCCGTAAGCTTCAGCTGATTGTTCACTCATACGGATACCACCAAATGGTTGTAAGCTACGTTTGAATGGTTTTTCAGTTTGGAAACCAACAACTGTTTCTAAATCTTTATTTAAGTAACCAGGGCCATGTGAAGTGATTGTTGATACAACTTTAGTGTCCATATCTAAGACACCACCAGCTTCACGTTCTTGTTTGTTTAAGTCCATTACTTGTGCCCATAAAGCTTTAGTTGCTTCAGTAGGTCCAGCTAAGAAACTGTCGTCTCCTTCATAAAGTGTGTAGTTTTCTTGGATAAAGTCACGGACGTTAACTTCTTCTTTCCATACTTTACCTTTGAAACCGTTCCATTGTTCCATAAATTTTTCCTCCTTAGATAATTGGTTGTGAAACTTATAACAGCTATCTACATGAATATTATAACACAATAAAAATTAGTTGCAATACTTAAGTTTAAAAAAATACAAAGATTTTGTTAAGTATTGCTATAATCGCAATTTATAACTACAATAAGTTGTGAAATTTGTATTATAACAGCTTGTTTCGCTGTACCATTATTTTGAAACAGAATGAAAAACTTCACAATGTAACCCTCTTAATTCACAATATATCCTTTCTTCTAGTAACTTTTCATGATATTAACTATAAAAAAAGAGTATTACCGAAACAATTTCGATAATACTCTTCTTAATTTAGCGTTTCAGGAGGGATTCGAACCCCCGACCGTTCGCTTAGAAGGCGAATGCTCTATCCTGCTGAGCTACTGAAACAGTACTAAATTAGTATACCTAAAGACGAACATTCTGTCAATTGATTTTACAGTTCTAGTGCGACTATTCTGTTTCTTTGTCTTCGTCATCTGTTTTGTTCTTTTTAGAAAAAAACATTACTCCATAAATGACAAGCATCACCACTGCCATGATGAAAACTCGTGCTGAAAGAGCAAAATTGTACAGCGCTGCTATACCACTTAAGATAAAGAATATGATGGTCATATTTCTAACGGTTTCAAGAATTGGGCGTTTTTTCCCCATTGGGTTTGGTCGATTGTCCATTTACTACTCCTTTGATTCTTTTGTTTTATACATTAGTAATGCCGAAGCAATTGCAACGTTTAGTGATTCCGCTTTTCCAAACATTGGAATCGTCACTACTACATCTGCAAGCTCTATGACTTCACTTGAGACACCTTGACCTTCATTTCCAACAACAATAGCGATGTCCGATTTCCCTTGTAAAATAGAATAATCTTTTGAATCTCGATGTAGCGCAGTAACAGCCACATTTACACCTTGGTTTTTAATAGCTGGTAAGTATTCTCGTAAATCTACTTGGGAAACAGGAATATGAAAATGACTTCCTTGCATAGAGCGGATGACTTTATCATTATATAAATCAACAGTTCCCGTACCTAAAACAACCGCATCAAAGCCAGCAGCATCTGCAGTTCTAACAATTGTGCCTAAATTTCCTGGATCTTGGACTGCATCTAACACAATAATGCGCCCACAAAATGGAGGTTCTGTCTGATTTTCAATTTTAACAACCGCTAAAATCCCTTGAGTTGTCTCCGTCATTGATAATTTCTGAAAGACTTCTTCTGATACTGCTAGAACATGTACTGCTGTTTGCTCCAGAAGATACTGATAATCTTCCATGCGATTACTTGAAACTACAATCCATTCAATCAGAGCTTTTTCTTTAATCGCTTCTTCTACAAGATGCTCCCCTTCAAGGAGATACAATCCCGCTTTTTTACGTCCTTTAGCTGTATGGAGTTTTGCGAGTTCTTTAATTTTTTCATTTTTAGTTGAACTAATGATATCCATATTTCTACCCTTTTAATCCTTCGATTGCACTAATGAGTTTCTTTACTTCTGCTTTCTGATTTTGATGAAATCCACATTTCATTGGTATCACATAGGTTTCTTCTTTATCTAAATATTGAAGCGTCAACTTAGGATTGCCCAATAATTTCTTCTCAACAGCAGCTTTTTGAATACGGTCTGAAGGGATGACAATAGGTCTATTGGCTCTCCAGACGCCTTCTTTAGAAGTTTCAAATAGAACAAAACCATCTTTTGCCCAAAAGAGTACAAAGTGAATCTCTTCTTTTTCTAAAGCCACTAAGCTATCGGAATCCTTCATTTCGAATCCGAAAAAACTAATTTGACTTTTTAAATCCTCGATGATTTCCATTCTTATTTCCCTTCTTTCTTTTCTGTATTGGCTTTTTATCAGTTGCTTCTTTTCTCTTTGATTGTGTGGCTGGTTTTAATTGCCCTGCATAAATTTCAAACTGAACGAGTTTATGTTTTCCTGCAACCTTCTTTAAATCTCTAAGTTGACGATCATTCACTAGACTAAGCACTAATCCTTCTTTTCCCATACGTCCTGTACGTCCAGAACGATGCGTATATTGCTCTGTTGAATCTGCAATATCATAATGAATGACGATTGGTAAATCTTCAATATCAAGACCACGTTGCGCTACATCCGTACTTAATAAGAATGGAATTTGTCCCTTCTTAAATAAATCAATTGCTTTCTTACGTTCTGTTTGATGAGCATCACTTGAAAGAAGTGCAACTGGCACTTGATGATACGCTAACTTTTCACCCAGCAATGCTGCATTTGCTATCGAATTGACAAAAACTAATGCCTGATTTGCATTTTCTGAGAAAGCAAGCTTTCTTAATACTTCATCACGCTTTCTAGTTGGGCATTCAATATAGCCATGAGTAACATTCGAATGCGTTCCATTTCCCTCAGTCACTTCAACAAAGGTTGGAAAAATATTAATCCATTTATTGACTTCTTCTAAGTTCTTATTCTTTGTGGCAGAGAAACATAGCACTTGTCTTTCAGAAGGAAGTTTCTTTATAAGTTCTCTCGTGTTATTCAATTGCTCTGGATCAAGTAAATAATCTGCTTCATCTAATACAAGAAGTTTTACTTGATGTAGCTTCAATTTACGAAGCTTAGAAAGTTCAAGTAATCGTCCAGGTGTTCCTACAACGATTTCTGGTTTTTCCTTTAGCTTTTCAACTTGTCTTTTAACATTTGCCCCACCTGCTAAAACTTGTACACGGATTTCCGGTGTTTTCCAGTCTCTTACAACTGTTCCAATTTGTTGGGCTAATTCTTGAGAAGGCGCTACAATTAAAGCTTGCAGTGTTTTATCAGCCTTTACTCTTTCCAAAATCGGAACCACATAGGCTAAAGTTTTCCCAGTTCCTGTTGGCGAAATTGCTACAACATCTGTTCCTTCTTTAATTAGTTCTTGTGTCTTTTCTTGTATCGGTGTTAATGTGTGGAAGCCATGTTGCTCCCAATTAGTCTTTGTATTCATAAGTTTCCTTTCCGATAACCATTGTTCTTTTGAGTCCTATTCATTTTATCGAAGAAACGGCTATACTTCAAATAGTTTCAACGTTTTTATAAAAAAAGAGAACTGCTTTTTCACAGTTCTCAGTTCTATTTCTATTAAAGTGCCATTTTCTTTTCCAAATACCGTTGTCCTTGTTCAAAAAGTAAACAAATAACCCAGTAAATAATCGCCACTAAAATATAAACCGTCATATAGTTTTGTTCACGGCCGCCTACAATTTTCGCATTTTGAAAAATATCAGGTAATGAAATCATCGCTACTAAAGATGACCCTTTAATCATATCCAGCAACACATTACTTAATGGCGGGATCGCAATTCGAAACGCCTGGGGAACGATTACTTTTTGTAAAGTTTGTCGATAACTCATTCCAAGAGACATCGCCGCTTCCCATTGACCATACTCCACTGCATCCATTGCCGAGCGCAACACTTCAGAAATATACGCACTACTTGCAATACTAAAGCAAAGAAGCGCACAGACTAAAGCTGGTAATGTTATTTTTAAAAATGGTAAACCAAAATATAGTAAAAATAAAAATACTAGCGTTGGTGTTCCACGCATAAAGGATACATGAAATGTCGCAATCCATCGTAATAAACGGAATCTAGAACGTCTCATTAATACGAGAATAAATCCTAAAATCGTTCCAAATACAAAACTTGTTAATGCAACTCCTAATGTATATCCTAATCCACTAAGGATAAACCAAAAATTGTTAATTGCAATACTGATATCGAATATTTTATTTAGCATATTAGTCTACATCTGAAATATCGATTTTTTCTGTTTTGAAATCTTTTGGCTCTGTTACGTCTTGTCCTGCGAAGAATTGCTCAGAAATCTTTTTCAACGTTCCATCTTTCTTCATCGCATCCATTGCTTCATTGAACTTATCACGTAATACAGTGTTATTTAATGAAATTGAGAAACTTGAGCTATATGGGTTGGCATATACACCTTCGTTAATCTTAATATCGTATTTGTCTTTAGCAAAAGCAACCGCGATAGATTGTAAGTAGTAATCGTTAATGATTACATCTGTACGTCCGTTTACTAAATCAGACATATATACATCATTTGTTACGTTGTCATAAACGACTAATTCAGCGCCAAGTTTTTTAGCAATCTTCATGTAGTTTGTACTTGCGGCTCCTGCTGCTTTTTTACCTTTTACATCTGCCCAAGAATAAATTCCTGAGTTATCACTTCCACGAACTACCATCGATGTAAATGAATATTTATGTGGTGTAGTGTGTAAGTATGCATCGAAGTTTTTCGCACCTTCTTCAATTGAATAGTTTGCAATATCTGTCATCCCATTATCTAAAGCAGTCAACATTCCGTCTACACCCATTTCAGTAAATTCTACTTTAAGGTTTAAGCGTTTTGCGACTTCCTTCATAATCTCAACATCGTAACCTGTTAACTCGTTGTTATCATTGTGATACGATTGCGGATATAACGTACCTGCAGTTGACACTTTAATAACTCCAGATTCAACAATTTTGTCCCAGTTTGCTTGCGCGTCTGAAACTGATACAGTTGTTTCTTGTGTTTTTGTTGTATTCGCTCCGCATGCTGCTAATAATACAGCGACAGCAGCGAAACCAGCTTTCATCCATTTTTTCATTGGTTTAACCACCTTTTGTTTATTATTTCAACAAACAAAAAGATAGCATATCCTCGCTTAAAACACAATGAATTGAACTCGAAACTTCAAATAAAAATGAAACAGGTTTTACAACCTGTTTCATTTCAAAATTTATATTGTTATTTACCTAGTTCTTCAAGAATATTCTTAGCTACTCTTTCGGAAATTCCGATAGTTTGTAACTCCTCAAGACTAGCTTGTTTCATTGCTGTTATGGTTTTAAAATGACGTAATAGTTTCTTTCTTGTTTTGGGACCTACTCCATCAATCAATTCTAACTTCGAGGCAAAGCGATTTTTACTTCGAACCTGTCTATGGAATGTAATGGCAAAACGGTGAACTTCTTCTTGTATACGTTGAATTAATTGGAAAGCTTGTCCTTTACGATCAAGATTAATTTCTTTATACTCCTCACCATACAACAAGGTTGAAGTCTTATGCTTTTCATTTTTAACCATCCCACAAACAGGAATAGTAAGGCCTAATTCATCCTCTAAAACCTCTATTGCCGCTCGCATTTGAACCTTACCACCATCCATTAAGATTAAATCTGGTAGTCTAGCACCTTCTCTTAATAATCTTGAATAACGTCTACGAATTACTTCCTGTGTTGTAGCAAATTCATGACTACCAATAACGGTTTTCACTTTGAACTTACGGTAATTCTTTCGATCCGGTTTCCCATCCTTAAAGACCACCATCGCAGAAACTGGATTCGTCCCCTGAATATTCGAATGGTCAAATGATTCAATAACCGATACTTTTTCTAATCCTAACGCTTCTGAAAGTTCTTCTAGGGCTCCTTTCGTTTTTAACTGACTTTGCTCTTCTCTTCTGAATTTTTCATTTAATGAAATTTCACTGTTTTGAGTCGCTAGGTCTAACATCCGTTTCTTCGAACCACGTTTTGGAGTTATTACTTTCACATCAAGCGTTTCTGATAATAATTCTTTATCAATTTCTTCAGGAACTAGAATCTCTTTTGGAAGTATGTGATTTTGATCCTCATAAAACTGAATGATGAAGGATAATACTTCATCTTCTATTTGGTCATATATCGGAAACATTGCCGCTTCACGTTTAATAATCGTCGATTGTCTTAGTAAGAAGACTTGGATTGAAATCCAGCCACGATCAACCACATAAGAAAACACATCTCGATTTGTGAAATCCGCGTTCATGATGTTTTGCTTTTCGACGGTTGCTTCAATGTACTTAATTTGGTCACGATAATCCATCGCTTTTTCAAAATCAAGTCTTTCAGAAGCTTCATTCATTTTCTGCGCTAAATCATCCTTAATCGTCTTCACGTCCCCATTTAAGAAACGTTGAATCTTTTTGATTTGCGTATCATATTCTTCTTTTGAAACCTCATGGTCGCAACAACCAATACATTGCCCTAAATGATAGTAGAAGCATGCTCTTGTTTCATTTTTCCCACATTTACGTAGAGGATAAATCTTTTGAATGAGCTGCTGAGTTCCTGTTGCTGCAGTCACATTTGGATAAGGCCCAAAATAGATTCCGCCATCTTTTTCAACCTTATGAGAAATCACTAATTGTGGATCCTTCTCAGAAGTAATCTTCAAATAAGGATACATTGTTCCTTGCTTTAATTTGATATTGTAGTACGGTTGATACTTCTTAATCAGGTTGATTTCAAGTAAGAGAGATTCTTTATTTGTCTTCGTTACGATGTACTCAAAATGGTGAATCTCACTAACTAACTTTTCAGTTTTAGTATCATGTGCCCCTCTAAAATAAGACCGGACACGATTCTTTAGATTTTTCGCTTTTCCGATATATATGATATCGTCATTCACGTTTCTCATAATATAACAACCTGGTAAATCAGGAAGATTTTTTAATTTACTTTCAATTAAGTCGCTAGCCATTCAATCTTCCTTTCTTCTCCTATCGTTGCCAAACAATTTTTTCAAATTCATTTTTTAATTCTCGGTCCATTTCATCCTTATAAACTGGATATAAAAATAATCGTACCTCTTTTTTATTCAGTAAATTTAAAGATTTTAATAGTTCTATGACTTTTACTCTTACAATATGATCTGGAAAATGAAGTAACTGCCAAATATAATTATAATCCATCAGATGAAATTGAATCATTTTATTTAAGAGTACTTCATGCCACTTGGAGAGCGCAAAAAATTGGGGAGGTAAAACCAATGTCGAGTGATCTTTCATATAATCATATACTTCTGGTCTTACAATTTCTTTGATGTACTCTATCGCCTCTTCGATAAACGCTTTCGAAGTAGACTTTTCGATTAATTCTAAAGCTATTAATGATAAAGGATCTCTTGCTAATAATTGACTGAATATAGAAAATCCAAGTTTTACATTCGTCTGATTTAAGATAAATAAAACTAACGCATCATCTCTTTGGGTCGATTTCACAGAAGACTTGATTAACGCTTCAACTTTGGTTTGAATAGACCAAATAACCTTATCCACTAGCCCTTTCAAATAATGAAATTGATGAAATTCTTCAGAGTCCTCATCTTCACGCGTTGTAAGTTCTAACGTTAAGCATTCTTTCATTCTGTACAATAATGCTACTTCTTCTATCGTTAAAACTCTATTCTTTTTTGTTAAAAAGGATAAAGGATAAATAGAATCAATCATCCATCGAATAAATAATTCATCCGTAGTTCCATGTAATAGACAAAGTTGATAATTACGTTCAACTTCAGGAGTCATTTCATGAGCCATAATGACACGAAGCAACTGTGGATGATACATACAACTTTTAGCAGCAATCGAACGCATACTGACTTGTTTCATCATCACATTCAATAAAAATACTGCATCTGATTTAGTTCGTATAGGAAAAAAGAACAAGTAATATAATCTTCCGTATCCGCTAAGAGAAGGTTCAAGCTTTTTTAAGTAATTTCTCCACTCGTTTTCATGGATACAGTAAGACTTCGCAAACACAATATAAAATGTATAAGCACTGTGCTTCTCAAAATATTGGATTTTTCTTTGAGTTAAATCGTTATTGAAGAAGACCAATAGCATAAGAGTCATTCGAA
>CAUTST010000041.1:0-14126 GCA_963540995.1 uncultured Streptococcus sp. | reverse complement strand
ATTAGGTGGAGGGTTAAGAAATGGAATCATTGCTCTTGTTATTAGCTATTTACCTTATTATGCCAAATTAACAAGAGGAGAATTTCGTAAAATTAAAGTTCGAGAATATGTCACAGTGATGTATATGCAAGGAGCTCCATTATGGTATCGGATGATTACTATTTTAAAAAATATTCAACAACCATTGGTGGCGTATATGATTGTCAATATTTCAAGTACAATCCTAAGTTTAGCAACATTATCTTTTTTAGGAATTGGTGTAAAAGTTCCTCAACCAGAATGGGGAGCTATGTTAAACGATGGGAGATTATCGTTTGAACAAGCGCCATGGTTAATGATTGCTCCAGGACTTGCGATTACGATAACGATTATTATCTTTAATGGGATTCATACTTGTATTCAACAGAAGAAAGAGAGAAATTTATGAAATTTAAGAATACATTATTAGCTATTGCAGCAGCAGTATTGGTTGGATGTGCACCTGTACAACCAGCATCTCAACAACAAGAAAGTAGCCAAAATTCGATTTTGAAAATTGGAGACCCTCAATTTACAGCAGGAATTGACCCGGCAAAAGATTGGGAAGGATGGTTTACCATTCGTTTTGGAATTGGTGAAACATTATTTCGTTTAACAGATGACTTTAATGTGGAACCTTGGTTAGCATCCTCTTATAAGAAGATCGATAATCAAACATGGGAAATTCATTTAAAAGAAAATATAACATTTTCAAATGGAAATCCTGTTAATAGTGATGCAGTCATCGCTAGCCTTCAAAGACTAGGAGAAAAGCATCAGTCAGGAGAAATTTTTAAAACAGCTACTTATACAGCTAATGATTCTCTAACTTTTACAGTTCATACTGAAAAACCAAGTCCTCAATTTATTCATGAATTAGTGGATTCAAAAACTGCCATTGTAGATGTAACAAGTACGGATAAGATTATAGGAACAGGCCCTTATGAAGTGAAAGAATTTAAACCAAATGATTCAATTTCATTAACGGCTTCTGCTCATTATTGGGATGGCAATGCTTCCATCAAGGAAGTTCATTATCAATTAATTCCAGATCAAAAAACATTGGAATTAGCGATTAAATCAAAAGAAGTAGATGGTGGAGTAGATTTAAATGATGATGTATCAGATTCATTAAAGAATGATTCTTCAGTTCAAGTGTATAATCAACCTAGTTCAAGAACGTATCATTTAGAATTAAATAAAGCAAGATTACAAGATAAAAAAGTTCGTCAAGCTATATTATATGCGATTAATAAACAAGAATTGACACAAGATTTCTTAAAAGGTCATGTAACTCCTGCAGATGGCGCCTTTTTAGACTCAAGTATTTATTCAAGTGGTACTTTTGCTAATAAACAATATCAACCAGAAATGACGACAAAATTATTACAAGAAGCTGGTTATAAAACGAAAAATGCAGATGGTATTTTAGTGAATGCACAAAATGAACCATTACAAATTGTTCTTAAAACATATAAGCGATTAGCTAATGAAAAAATTGCTACAGCTTTACAACAACAATTGAAAAAAGTTGGGATTGATTTAAAAATTGATATTCAAGAAAATGTCGATGGATTTAATCAATTAGATTATGACATCGCATTAGCTTCCTCATTAACATTGCCAACGGGAGATCCTTATTACTTCCTAAACGCATCTTTATCTAGTCAAGGGGCGTTGAATTATGTGAAAAATTCAGATCAATGGTTAGATGAAAAAATTTCTGCCTTAGCTCATGAAGAAGATTCGGAAAAAATTCGTAGTGAAGTAGCAAAAATCCAAGACTATGCAAAAGATGAAGCAATCGCTTATTATATTGGATTTATCAACTTAAATGCAGCGATGAATGATTATGTTCATCATTTTGAACTACATTCGTCTGACATCTATCAAATTACGAATCAATTGGTAAAAGACTAATGGAAAAAACAATTTTTGAAGTTAAACAATTAAACGCCTCATACGGACAGGAAGCCGTTCTCAATAATTTAGATTTTTCAATTAAAGAAGGAGAAGTCATCGGGATTCTTGGTGAGTCTGGGATCGGTAAATCGACTTTTTTAGAATGTTTACTTGGCAATCTTCATCAGAAGGTAACGATGAATGCGAGTGAAATGAAGTTTTTAGAGGAAAACTGGTTGACGCTATCTAGTAATAAGAGAAGAGAATATTTACGAAAAGATATTGGAATCGTTTTTCAAAATGGACAATATAGTTTAGATCCCTTATTTACAATTGGACAACAGTTAGAAGAATTAATGCTTCAAGCGAATACTCAAAAAATAATAGAGATTCTGAAAATGGTTCAGTTAGAAGAGAAAGTATTACATTTATATCCTCATGAATTATCTGGAGGAATGTTGCAAAGAGTGATGATTGCAATGGCGTTTATCAATCAGCCAAAATTAATCATTGCAGATGAACCCTTTAGTGCTTTAGACGTTCCATTGCAAATAGAAATGATTCAATTAATTGTACACCTTGCAAAGCAATATCGTACAGCAACGATTATGGTGACTCATCAAAAAGAGTTAGCGTATAAATTTTGTACAAAGTTGTTGACTTTGGAAGAGGGAAAATTAGTAGTACAAAAGAAAGAGCCTCTTAAGAAATTCAATTTTAGTCGATTATCGAATGAGAATAAAGAAACATTCTTCCAATTAAAAAATGTAACAAGTCATTATAATAATGAGAATGCTATTCTTAAAAATCTTACATTTGATATTCCAAAATATGAAGTAACAGGAATTATCGGACATTCAGGAGCTGGGAAAACAACTCTTGCAAGGATTTTATCTGGTTTTATTCCATATGAAGGTAATATTCTGATTAATGGAAAAGAATTAAGAGAACTCTTCGCTCAAGAAAAACAAAGCTATTACCGAAGAGTTCAATATTTATTCCAAAATAGTTTATTATCTTTTAATCCAAATCAAACGATATTGAAAAGCTTAGAAGAGCCATTAAGATTTATTCGGAAAATAAAGAATCATCCCGAACGGATTCAAATGATACAAGAATTATTTGAAAAACTAGAGTTAGAATTGGATTGGTTAAATAAATATCCTCATGAATTATCTGGTGGCCAATGTCAAAGGTGTGCCATTGCAAGGGCAATATTCGCACAACCAGAGTGCTTGATTTGTGATGAAATAACGAGTTCGCTAGATGATGCGAATCAGGAAAAAGTGATACAAGTTTTGCAAAAAGTTCAAGAAGAAACAAATATGACGATAGTATTTATTAGTCATAATCAGGCGTTAATTGAAGCGATTTGTCAAACCGTCATTGTTTTAAATGACGGACAATTGATGTAGACATTTATTTTAGAAAACAAAGAACATTAGAATTAATAATGCAATTTGAAAACGATATAAGAGATTAGTTTTATTAAAAAAACAACCATTTTAGTGATCTACACTGTAAAAATGGAACTTCCTTTGACACAAACGATGTCTTCTTCGAATGGTTAAATGATTGTTAATTTGATAGAATAGTTAGTAGCGATTTAGAACTAGGAGGATTTCTATGATTAAGCTAGTAGCTATCGATATGGATGGCACATTATTAAACAGTAAAAAAGAATTATTAGAAGAAACCAAACAATATTTCAAAGAATTCCATACGAAAGGAACTGAAACTTTATTAGTCCTTTGTACGGGTAGACCGGAGACTGGAATTCGTCCCTATTTAAAAGATTTAGGATATTTAGAAGAAAACCATTATATTATTAGCCAAAATGGCGCCAATATTTATGAGAGCCAGACTGGGAACCGGTTGATGGATGCCTTTGTTGATTCGAAAAAGATTCAAAAGTGGATTGAATTTGGGAAGAAACACGGAGTTAGTGTCATGGGTGCTGGTGTTGATTACTACTATTCAATTGACGAAGATCCAACAGAATGGATGGAATTTGACGTGAAAATCGTCAACGGAACTTTAAAACGAATTACGAGAGAGGAATCGCTGTCCACTGACTTTTATAAACTTTTATTACTTGGCGATGAGGAACAACTCAATGAGTTTGAAACGCTTATTCCCAAAGAGTGGAGAGACGAATTTTATGTGGTTCGTAGTCAAAAGTATTTAGTAGAAGTCCTTACAAAAGGCGTGAATAAAGCATTTGGATTAGAAAAATTAGCTGCGAAGCTAAATATCAAGGCTAGTGAAATCGCGGCTATTGGAGACGCGGCAAATGACATTGAAATGTTAAAATACGCAGGGCTTGCCATTGCGATGGGAAACGCGAGTGAAGAAGTGAAAGCTATTTCGGATACCGTCACAGATACGAATGAAAATAATGGCATAATTAAGGCAATTGACACTTTAATTCAATAAAACGAAATAAGTCAAAATGTAACATATATGTTACACTTTGCTATTTCATTTTTAGGAGATTATGAGATTAAAAAATAATTAGATTTTCTTGACAAATAGGCATTCCTTTAGTATTCTTTATACCAAGATATAAATCCTTAGACAGAGACAAAGACGTACACTTAAGAGATAGAAGACGTGGCTGAAAGCTTCTAATCGTACAAGGAAAGACACTCTTGAGGAGAATAATGCAAAGTTATTCCGGTAATTCCGTTATCATTAAGAGGGAAAGAGCTCTTTCCAAACTAAGGTGGTACCACGAAAATTTCGTCCTGACTTCTATTGAAGTTGGGATTTTTTTATTTTTATGAAAGAAAGGATGATTCATATGATTCAAAAACCAAAAGGAACAGCCGATTTATTACCTCAAGAACTTAAAATTTGGCACTATATCGAAGAAACAGCACGCATCATTTTAGGCGATTATCAATTTGAAGAAATGCGTACACCAATGTTTGAAAGCTACGATTTATTTAGCCGTGGTGTTGGGGATACGAGTGATATCGTTTCAAAAGAGATGTATGATTTCTACGATAAAGGAGATCGTCACATTACACTTCGTCCAGAGGGTACTGCAGCGATTGTTCGTGCTTATGTAGAAAATAAATTATTCGGACCAGAACATAAGAAACCTTATAAAGTGTATTATATGGCTCCAATGTTCCGTTATGAGCGTCCACAATCAGGACGTCTTCGCCAATTCCACCAATTAGGGGTTGAGGTGTTTGGTTCTACAAATCCTGCCACAGATGTTGAAACAATTGCAATGGCTTGGGATTTATTAAAAGAATTAGGATTGTCGAATATGCGCTTAGTGATCAATTCACTTGGGAAAACAGCAGATCGTATTAAATACCGTGAAGCGTTAATTCGTTATTTAGAACCATTCGCAGATGAATTAAGTGAAGATTCAAAAAATCGTCTTCACAAAAATCCGTTACGTGTGTTAGATAGTAAAGACAAACGTGATATCGAAATCGTGAAAAATGCACCACGCATCTTAGAGTTCTTATCAGACGAAGCACGTACTCACTTTGAAAAAGTACAACAATACTTAAATGCGTTAGAAATTCCATTTGAAATCGATGAAACAATGGTACGTGGGCTTGACTACTACCAAGATACGATTTTTGAAATCATGACAGATTCTAAGTCTTTCGGTGCCAAAACTACGATTTGTGGTGGTGGACGTTACGATGGTCTTGTACAAGAACTTGATGGCCCTGAAACACCAGGATTTGGATTTGGTCTTGGAATTGAACGCCTTGTGTTATTAATGAAAGATGAACAAGTAGAAGTTCCTGAATTACAAGAGTTAGATGTCTATGTTGTTGGACTTGGAGAAGCAACTGAAGAGGAAGTATTAAAACTTTCAATTTCACTTCGTCAACAAGGGTACTCAGTGGACCGTGATTTCTTTGGACGTAAAGCAAAACCACAATTCAAGAATGCTCAAAAATATGGCGCAAAAGTGGTAATTACGCTTGGTGAAGAAGAATTAGAAACAAAACAAGTACCAGTGAAAGTGATGAAGACTGGTAAAGAAGTAAAAGTTGATTTACAAGAACTGTATAGCGATTTTGATAGTATTTATCGTCAAATCACAATGGATACTACGGCAATTGACGAGTACTTTGGTAAATAGAAAGAGGGATGGATATGAAGAGAAGAACAGAATATTGTGGATTCATTAGTGAAAAATTAGTAGGTCAAACAGTAACGCTTGACGGGTGGGTGGCAAAGCGTCGTGACCATGGTGGAGTTATCTTTATCGACTTACGTGACCGTGAAGGCATTATGCAAGTTGTCTTCAACCCTGCTCGTAACCAAGAAGCATTTGAAATCGCAGAAAAATTACGTTCTGAATACGTGGTTCAAGTAACAGGTGAAGTTGCTTATCGTGGCGAAGGTTTAGAAAACCCAAATCTTAAAACGGGTAAATTTGAATTGTTAGTCGATGAAGTAGAAGTGTTCTCTAAAGCAAAAACTTCTCCAATTTATATTGATGACGAACAAAAGCCATCAGAAGAATTGCGCTTGAAATACCGCTATTTAGATATTCGTCGTCGTTCAGTTTTAGAAAACTTACGCTTACGCCATAAAACGACACGTTCAATTCGTGAATATTTAGATAATGAAGGGTACATTGATGTTGAAACTCCAATTTTAGCAAAATCTACACCAGAAGGAGCCCGTGACTACTTAGTACCATCACGTGTTCATGAAGGAAGCTTCTATGCATTACCTCAATCACCACAAACATTTAAACAATTATTAATGGGTGCAGGACTTGACCGTTACTACCAAATCGTTCGTTGCTTCCGTGATGAAGACTTACGTGGAGACCGTCAACCAGAATTTACTCAAGTGGATATCGAAACAAGTTTCCTATCCGCTGAAGAAATTCAAGAAATGATGGAAGGTTTATTGAAGAAAGTCATGAAAGATACATTGGATGTGGAAGTTCAAACGCCATTCCCTCGTATTTCATTTGCAGAAGCAATGGCTCGCTACGGAAATGATAAACCAGATACTCGTTTTGATTTAGAGTTAATTGACGTGAGCGACATCATGAAAGATTCAGATCTTAAAGTGTTCAGTTCATGTATCGAAAACGGTGGAGAAGTTAAAGTTCTTAACTTAAAAGGACTTGCTTCAGAGTATTCTCGTAAAGATGCCGACAGCTTAGCGGACTTTGTAGCGAAATTCGGTGCAAAAGGTCTAGCTTGGATTAAGGTAGAAGAAGATGGCCTAAAAGGACCAATCGCGAAATTCCTTGTGAACCAAGAAGTGGCTTTGCGTGAACGTATTAATGCTGAAGTAGGAGATATCGTGTTCTTCTGTGCAGATAAACCTGCAGTAGTTGCACAATCATTATCTGAATTACGTTTACACTTCGGTAAGAAACATAACTTAATCGATACTACTAAATTCAACTTCCTATGGGTTGTTGACTGGCCATTATTAGAACATGATGCTGAAGAAGACCGTTATGTTGCCATGCACCACCCATTCACTCGTCCAGTAAACGAAGATTTCCAAGCGTTAATTGATAATCCTTCGCAGGCGAAAGCACAAGCCTACGATATCGTATTAAACGGTTATGAATTAGGTGGAGGTTCATTACGTATTTACCGTCGCGACATGCAAGAAGCAATGTTTGAGGTATTAGGATTTACAAAAGAATCTGCCCAAAGTCAATTCGGATTCTTATTAGATGCCCTAGAATATGGATTCCCACCACACGGAGGAATTGCGCTAGGTTTAGACCGTTTAGTAATGTTACTTGCCGGTGAAGACAACATCCGTGAAGTTATCGCGTTTCCTAAGAATAGCTCAGCTGTTGACCCAATGACACAAGCTCCAAGTGAAGTGTCTACAAAACAATTAGATGAGCTTTCATTAAAAATTAAATAGGAGCAGAATGGAATTTTAAAAGGAGGATGAAACTTTGAAGAGTAGTAAAGGAGTTGTGTTTAAACGACAACAACGTATCCTTCAACTGTTACAAGAAAATCATGAGATGTCTGTAGAAGACTTATCAAAAGAATTAGAAGTTTCTGAAATCACCATTCGAAGAGATTTACAACAATTTGAAGATCAAGGAGTTATCGAGCGTTTCTACGGAGGCGCCCGCTTCCTTGCTGGAAAAATGAAAAAAGAAAATGTGGAACAAATCCAATACAATTCCATGAAGAAAAACATCGCAAGAAGAGCCGCGGGATTAGTACGAGATCATGATATGGTCTTTATTAACTCAGGCTCTACTGCCTTTTTATTATTAAATTTTCTAGCAGATGCAAATGTAACGATTTTAACGAATAATGGTCGTTCCATTTTCAAAAAGCCATCTACGAAAGCATCAATTGTGATTAGTGGGGGTGAAATTTTCGAACAGAAAAAATCTCTCGTTGGGGATTTTGCAATTAACTCTTTTTCAAAAGCGAGAGCAGATATTTGTTTCTTAGGCGTTGGGGGAATTAGTAAAAATGGCATTTCAACATACGCACTTCCAGAAACTGCTGTGAATCGTGTGATTTTAGAACGTACGACAGGACATCGAATCATCGTAACGGAAGGGTTTAAGGTTGGTCGTGATTCGAACTTTCATACTGCTGACTGTAATATGATTACTCATTTAATTACAGATCACACAGCAGATTCTGAAACCGTTGCTTATTTAAAGAGTATTGGTGTGAAAGTGTTATTTATTTCATAGTAAAAAGAATGTAGAGGTATAACATGATTGAATTAGGAGAACGATTAACACGCGTTTCTAGTTTTGTTCCAAACGGATCAAAAGTATGTGACGTTGGTAGCGACCATGCATATTTACCAGTGTACTTAATCCAAAACGACCAAATTACTTCTGCTATCGCAGGAGAAGTTGTAGAAGGTCCATATTTGTCTGCTAAGCAAACTGTTCGTGATTATCGCTTGGAAAATCGTATAGAAGTTCGATTTGGAGACGGGCTTCAAATCCTCTCTAAAGAAGACGACGTTACGGCTGTCACGATTTGTGGGATGGGTGGAGAACTCATTTCTAGGATTCTTGAAGCTGGATACAGTGGTGGTCACCTAAATGGACGTGAAAGACTTATTCTTCAACCAAATGTGGCAGAACATTTTGTGCGTGAATGGTTAATGAATCACTCTTACCACATTGTCAATGAAACGGTTGTTGAAGATAATCATCGTTTGTATGAAATTATCGTAGCAGAGCCAGTAGGCAAACGAGTAGAGTACACAGAACTAGAATTAAAATACGGTCCAATTTTGTTAAAAGAACTATCCAAATTATCTGTTGCAAAGTGGAATCGTATGAATCGTAAAAACAAAGAAATTTTGGAACAATTACAAAAGAGTAAGACGCCTCAACATGAAAAAATTGAGCAGTTTGAAAAAGCCTTTAATGAATTGCAAGGAGTGATTGATCGTGCCAACAGTTAGAGATGTGGTAAGTCGTTTTGAAAAGCGCGTACCAAAGAGTCTGTCAATTCCAAAAGATCCCATTGGACTTCATTTTGGAGATTGGAACAGGGAAGTTAAAGTAATTATGACGACATTGGATATTCGTCCAAGTATCATTGAAGAAGCGATTTCTAAAAATGTTGATTTAATTATCGCGCATCATCCGCCTATTTTTAGACCAGTGGCATTGTTTGATTTAACCGTTCCACAAAATAAAATGTTCCAACAAATTTTGAAGCATGATATTGCAATTTATGCTGCACACACGAACCTTGACGTTGTGGAAGGTGGAGTGAACGATTGGTTAGCAGAAGAGTTGTTATTAACGGACGTGACAGTGATGTCTCCAACGACAACGATTCCTTCTGTCAAAGTGGTTACTTATGTTCCTAAAGATGATTCAAATAAAGTTCTGGAAGCGATGTTTGAAGCTGGTGCTGGGACAATTGGTGACAACTATAAAGAATGTGCATTCCAAAGTACGGGAGTTGGACAATTCACACCAGTTGATGGCGCGAATCCTACGATTGGTTCATTGAATCAGCAAGAATTCGTAGAAGAAGTTAAATTGGAAGTTGTATGCTCAGAAGAAGTGTTAAGTGATGTTTTACATAGCTTAAGAAGCGCTCATCCATATGAAGAACCAGCAATTGACGTCTTCTCATTGAAGAATGCAGGAAAGACATTAGGATTTGGTCGTGTTGGAAATCTTTCAAAAGAAATGACTGAAGAAGAATTTATCCGTTTTGTTACTGAGCGTTTCAATTTGAAGGGACTTCGGTATGTTCCTTCGCGTGTACACTCAGATGGCCTTATTTCAAGAGTGGCCGTTATGGGTGGCTCAGGCGGAAATTATTACATGGATGCACTTAAAAATGGTGCAGATGCCTTTGTAACAGGAGATATTTTCTATCATACAGCGCATGATGTAGAAGAGACTCCATTATTCTTAGTGGATGCTGGACATCATATTGAAGTCGTGTGTCGAAAACAATTAGCCCAATGGGTACAAGAATGGAAAAAAGAGAACAATTGGGATGTGACTGTTATCGAAAGCGAAACTTTCACAGATCCATTTGAATTTTATAAAGCAGGTGAAGAAAATGCATAAAGAATTAACAGAACGTTTTATCCGTTACGCAAAGAAAGAAACTAGATCTGACGAAACAAGTCAAACAGTCCCAACAACGCCTTCGCAAACAGCGTTTTTAAAAGACTTAGAACAAGAATTAAATGAATTAGGATTCCAAGAAGTGTATTTGAATCCTAAAAACAGCTTCCTAACAGCAACAATCCCTTCAAACGTTGACGGCGAAGTGCCAACGATTGGATTTATTGCTCACGTGGATACAGCTGACTTTGAAGCTAGAAATATTCAACCGCAAATTCACGAAAATTATAATGGCGAAGCAATTGTCTTAGACGAAGAAGGAAATTTCGTATTAGACCCTAAAGACTTCCCAAACTTAAAGAACTATGTTGGACAAACATTAATCACAACAAACGGGAAAACATTATTAGGTGCTGATGACAAGTCTGGTGTGACTGAAATTGTTACAGCAGGTGCTTATTTATTACAACATCCTGAAATCAAACACGGTAAAATTCGTGTAGCCTTTGGTCCAGACGAAGAAATTGGTCGTGGTGCTGACTTATTCGACGTAGAACATTTTGCTTGTGATTATGCTTATACAATGGACGGCGGGCCTGTTGGTGAATTAGAGTACGAAAGCTTCAACGCATGTCGTGCAACCGTTCGTATTCAAGGAAAGAATGTTCACCCAGGTACAGCGAAAGATACAATGGTCAGCGCGCTCGAATTAGCACGTAAGTTCCAAAACGCACTTCCTGAGTTCGAAGTTCCAGAACACACTACAGGACGTGAAGGTTTCTATCACTTAGTTTCAGCTGAAGGTGTTGTAGAAGAAGCTAAATTAGTCTACATTTTACGTGACCACAGCCGCGAATTATTCAATGCGAAAAAAGAGTTGATGCTACGTATCGCTTCTCGTATGAATAAAGAGTTGGATACAGACCGTATTAGCGTTGATTTACACGATGAATACTACAACATGGCTGAAATAATCGAGAAAGATTTCCGTTGTGTGGATGTAGCAAAACAAGCATTAGAAAACTTAGATATCGTTCCAATCATTAAACCAATCCGTGGTGGTACTGACGGTTCTAAAATTTCATTTATGGGATTACCAACACCAAATATTTTTGCTGGTGGCGAAAATATGCATGGACGTTATGAATATGTTGCTGTGGAATCAATGGAAAAGGCAACAAAAGTGATTATCGAAATCGCTCGTTTAGCTGCATTATAATTTTAAACAATCAAAAGAAAGGAGTGAGTTCATGACATTTGATGGTATTTTCACCAAATGGATGATGGACGAAGTAGCACCTCTATTAGTAGGAGGACGTATTACAAAGATTCATCAGCCATTACCATACGATGTACAATTCACCATTCGTGCCAACCGTAAAAACTACTTACTTGTTTGTTCGGCACACCCTATGATGGCTCGTGTACAATTTATTTCCGAGAAACCAGAGAATCCAGAAGTTGCTCCTAACTTTTGTATGATTCTTCGTAAGTATCTAGAAGGGTCTATTATTCAATCGTTTACTCAAGTTGAAAATGACCGTATTTTACATATGGATGTTTCAACACGTGATGAACTTGGGGATAAGGCAGGCTATCGTTTCACCATTGAGATGATGGGCCGTCATAGTAATTTATTCTTAGTAAATCAAGAAGATAACGCAATTATCGATTGTGTCAAACGTGTATCTCTTGGGCAAAATAGTTACCGTACCTTACAACCAGGAGCTAGCTATGTGATGCCTCCTCAAACGCAAAAGAAAAATCCTTTCGATTATTCGCTCTTTGAATTAGATAGTTTACTTCATCCATTTATTGGAGAACCTGGAGAAAGAACATTGATGAATGTCTTTCAAGGAATTAGTAAACAATCAGCCCACGAAATTGTGGAACGTAGTGAAAGTAAAGGTCAAAGCTTAGCTGAGGCCTTGCATCATTATCTTGAAGAAGGGAACAAGAATATTCAACCGACTCTTACAAAAACAACGGACGGGAAGACATATTTCTTACCATTTCCGTATATGAGTAAGGCTGGTGAATCCCAACACTTCGAAACACTTTCTGAATTATTAAGTGCATACTTTGTTCAGAAGATTCAAGAAGAGAAGATTCAGCAATTAGCAGGGCATTTATTACAAATGTTGAAATCTGAACTCCGCAAGAACCGTGAAAAAATGGTGAAACTCGATGAAGATTTAGCACGAACAGAAGATGCGGATCATTATCGTGTTTACGGAGACTTGATTAATACGTATCAACACCAAATTGAAAAAGGTGCAAGCAGTGTTACGGTTCAAAACTTCTATCAAGACTACGAAGAAGTAACCATTCCATTAAATCCATTATTAACAGCTTCTCAAAATGCGCAGGCGTATTTTAAAAAATACCAAAAACTTAGAAATGCGGTAACGCATATCCATGAGCAGCAAGAAGCAACGAAAAATGAGATGGATTACTTAGAGAGCGTTATTTACCAAATCGAAGAAGCGGATGTATTCAACTTAGAAGCGATTCGAGAAGAACTTGTGACGAGTGGCTACTTAAAACGTTCTTCCTTGAAAAAAGGCATCAAAAAACAAGGAAGTGCAAAACCTCATGTGTTTTACGCAACAGATGGAACACGTATCCTCGTTGGACGAAACAATTTACAAAACGACCAATTGACACTCAGGCAAGCGAAGAAGGAGTACTTATGGCTTCATGCGCAAAATATTCCAGGATCCCACGTCATTATCGAATCCAGTAATCCAGCTGAAGAAACGATTGGTGAAGGCGCGATGCTTGCTGCATACTACTCGAAATATCGCCTTTCAGGAACGGTTCCTGTAGATTATGTTCAAGTATCAAAAATTCGTAAACCAAATGGCGCTAAACCGGGATTTGTAGTTTATGAAGGTCAGCAAAACACGTACATTACGCCTGACCCATTAAAGGTTGAAGCGTTAAGAAATAATAAACCGAAATAGAGGGATGTTATGAAAATTATTGTGACAGGATTTGACCCTTTTGGAGGAGAAAAGATTAATCCATCGATTGAATGTGTCAAAGCACTTCCTGATATTGAGGGAGTAGAAATCATACGTTTAGAATTACCAACTGTATTTAAGGAATCAGCCCTCCGCTTGAATGAAGTCATTGATGATGTGAAACCAGATGCGGTCTTAAGTGTTGGTCAAGCTGGTGGAAGACCTGGAATTACAATGGAGCGTATTGCAATTAACGTAGATGACGCGCGAATTCCAGATAATAACAGTCAACAGCCAATTGATGAAGTGATTCAAGGTGATGGAGAAGCTGCATACTTTACAACTTTACCAATTAAACGAATTGTAAAAGCGATTCGAGAAGCGGGAATTCCAGCGGAAGTTTCAAATACTGCTGGGACATTCGTGTGCAACCACATTATGTACCAAGCGTTATTTGCTGCAACAAAGACTGATAAACCATTTAAAGCAGGATTTATGCATATTCCGTTTATTCCAGAGCAAACGACAGATAAACCGTCTCTACCGCTTAAGGAGAGCACAAAAGCGTTACAGATTGCGATTGAGACAATCCGTGATTATTTACATGATGAAGATATTAAGGTTCAAGAGGGAGCCATTTTTTAGAAAGGAGGGAGATGAATAATGTCACCAAAAGCTTCATA
>CAUTST010000040.1:0-14581 GCA_963540995.1 uncultured Streptococcus sp. | reverse complement strand
TTAGTTGCTTAATCCCTTCCTATAATTCTTCATCAACACTATTTGACAAAGAGCCACTTGTTTTCATTATGAAAAAAGATTTCAAAAATGAGAAATAAACTATGAAAATTAAAAAAAGATTAGAAAAAGTGTTGCAATTGTTAAAAAGTTGCTGTATGATAGACCCATCATAAATTTATGGATATACTCAAACAGACAAAATTAAAGAATGGAGACTGATTATGATGAAAAAGAAAAATATGGTGATTCTATTCTCTGCAACGGCTGCTTTGACGTTAGCTGCATGTGGTAATAATAATCAATCATCTTCAAGTAGTAGCACTAGTGGAACAACGAAATACGCTTCTGAAGTCACTCACGACGGAACTCCAATTGAGGGTGGAACATTAAAATACGCGATTGTATCATCTTCACCTTTCTCTGGAATTTTTGCAGATGAGTTATCTCAAACTTCAACAGACTCAAGTATCGGTGGTCTAGTTGATGAAAGTATGTTTGAATACGATGAAAACCGTAAGTTAACAAATACAGGTCTTGCAAGCATCGAATTTGACCTTGAAAATAAAACAGCAACCGTTACATTAAACTCTAAAGACTATAAATGGTCTGACGGACAACCTGTAACGATCGATGACTACATCTTTGCGTACCAAGCAATCGGTAATAAAGACTATACGGGTGTTCGTTACGATGAAAGTTTTCAAAATGTAGTCGGTATGGAAGAATATCACGAAGGAAATGCGGACAGCGTTTCTGGTCTTGAAAAAGTGGATGATTACACTGTAAAAATCCACTTTAAAGAAATGACCCCTTCAATGCAATTAGCAGGTGGTTCTGTTTCTGCATACATTATGCCACAACATATCTTCAAGGATATTCCTATTGCTGAATGGGAACAAAGTGATTACGTTCGTGGAACTAAATTTGTTGGTTTAGGACAATTCAAGTTTGAATCGATTGTTGCAGGAGAATCTGTGACATTAGTTCCAAATGAACACTACTATAAAGGTGTAGCAAAAGTTGATAAAGTCGTAATGGAAGTTGTATCTCCAGATAACATCGTTTCAGAAATGAAAGCTGGTAACTACGATATCGCATCAATGCCAAGCTCACAATACGAAGCTTTTAAAGATTTAACAAACGTGACTTTACTAAGCTCACAAGCATCTGCATATGAATATATCGGTTTCAAATTAGGAAAATTCGATGAAACGACTGGTAAAAACGTGACAGATTCAAATGCGAAAATGGCAGACGTAAATCTACGTCAAGCAATGGCATACGCATTAGATATTGATGCTGCAGGTCAAAACTTGTACAACGGATTACAACATGCTTCAAACTCAATCATCATTCCATTCTTCAATGATGTTCATAACAGTGAACAAGAAGGCTTCACATATAATCCTGAAAAAGCAAAACAATTGCTTGATGAAGCTGGATATAAAGACGTGGATGGGGACGGACTTCGTGAAAATAAAGATGGTTCTAAATTAACAATCAACTTCGCCGCACGTACTCGTGACGAAGCAAATGAATCACTTGTTCAACAATACTTGAACTGGTGGAAAGAAATCGGATTGGATGTTCAATTATATACAGGACGTACAATCGAATTGAACTCATTCTATGATAAAATTCAAGCAGATGATCCAGAAATCGATGTATTCGCTGGTGGATGGTCAACAGGTTACGATCCAAATCCAGAAGGATTATTCGGTGAAACAGCACAATTCAACTTCCAACGTTACGTGAGTGAAGAAGGAACTGCAATCATGAATAAAATCAGTTCAACAGAAGCTTTTGATGAAACGAAAAACGTAGAGTTCTACAAAGAATGGCAACAATACGTTCGCGACGAAGCATTCATCTTCCCAACATTAGTCGGAGAAGAACTTACAGCAGTCAACAAACGTGTGAAATACTACGATGTAAACTTAGGTAGCAAGAAATCTGCTTTATATCAAATTGAATTAACTAGTGATACTGGTACTAAATAAGAATTGAAAGGAGACGAGCTTCGGTTCGTCTCTTTTTGTTTGCGCCAAATGAATAAAATCTATGAAAACGCATTATTGACGAGGATTTGGTGAAATTTGAAGTTTAAATTAAAATAACATGAGAAAAGTTAATTTTTTGCTCATAAATAATGGTAATCAAGCTAGATTCATGGTAAACTAAAAATACGCTGTATCTGCGCTCGAATTGTCATACAATTTGCAATCAGAGAGCATGCAACGTATAATAGAAACGTTGTTTTATTATTTTAAATATTGAAATAGTTAACCAAAGAAAATAAGGAGGAATCGGATTTGACAATTGATAAGCCACTATTAGAAATCAATAACTTACACGTTGGTTTCCGTATCAAAGATGATTTTTATGATGCAGTAGATAATGTGTCATTAACATTAGAAAAGAATGAAATTTTGGCCATCGTTGGGGAATCAGGATGTGGGAAATCTACATTAGCGACAACCATCATGGGCTTACACAACAAAAACAATACAAAGATTACAGGGGACATCATTTATAACGATGTGAACTTAGTAAACTTAAACGAAGCGTTATACAACAAGATTCGTGGAAATGACATCGGTATGATTTTCCAAGATCCATTGGCTTCATTAAACCCATTAATGACAATTGGTGCTCAAATCGACGAAGCTCTTTATTATCATACAGACTTAAATGAAAAAGAACGTACTGAACGCGTATTAGAATTGTTAGGACAAGTAGGGATTCCAAATCCACAACGTACTTACAAACAATACCCACACGAATTGTCAGGTGGGATGCGTCAACGTGTGGTTATTGCGATTGCATTATCATGTAAGCCACCAATCATCATTGCTGATGAACCAACAACTGCCTTAGACGTTACAATCCAAGCGCAAATCTTAGACTTATTAAATGATATCCAGAAAGAAACAGAATCTGGAATCATCTTAATTACGCACGACCTTGGGGTAGTAGCAGAAACTGCTGACCGTGTAGCCGTGATGTATGCTGGACAATTTGTGGAAGTAGCACCTGTTGAAGAGCTATTCACAAATCCTAAACATCCTTATACACGTTCATTACTTCAATCAATCCCACAAGCGGGTTCTGAAGGGCAAGAATTACACGTGATTAAAGGAACAGTGCCACCATTACCAAAATTACCACGTAAAGGTTGCCGTTTCGCACCACGTATTCCATGGATTTCAGCGGACGCTCACGAAGAGGATCCAAAACTTCATGAAGTTGGACCAAACCACTTCGTTCGTTGTACATGTTATAAACATTTCCATTTTGAAGGGGAGGAAGCATAATGAGCGGTTTTGTAACCATTGAAGATTTAAAAGTTCACTATCCGATTCGTAGTGGCTTCTTTAACCGAGTAACGGATTATGTTTATGCGGTAGACGGAGTGTCACTTGAAATCGAAGAAGGGAAAACTTACGGTCTTGTTGGAGAATCAGGTTCTGGTAAATCAACTATTGGTAAATCCATTATTGGTCTAGAACACGTAACAAGCGGTAAAGTCATTTACGAAGGAGAAGACGTAACAAACAAAGCACGTCGTCGTACTTCAGACTACAACCGTAACGTACAAATGATTTTCCAAGATTCACTATCAAGTTTTAACCCTAAAAAACGTATCTTAGATATCGTGGCTGAGCCATTAAGAAACTTCGAACGTTTATCTCCAGATGAAGAGAGAAAACGCGTGATTGAATTAATGGAAATCATCGGATTATCTGAAGAAGCATTATTAAAATATCCACACCAGTTCTCAGGTGGTCAAAGACAACGTATCGGTGTTGCGCGTGCTTTAGCAAGTAACCCTCGTTTAATTATCGCCGACGAACCAGTATCTGCGTTAGACTTATCTGTACAAGCGCAAGTGTTAAACTACATGAAACGTATCCAAGATGAGTTCAACTTAAGTTACTTATTTATTTCCCATGACCTTGGGGTTGTAAAACATATGTGTGATGAGTTATTCATCATGTACCGTGGACGTTTCGTTGAAACAGGGAAAGCGGAAGACATTTACGCGAACCCACAACACATCTATACTAAACGTCTATTGTCTGCGATTCCGGTTATCGACCCAGAAAACCGTGAAGCAAATAAACTTCGTCGTAAAGAAGCTGAGAAATTCTACCAAGAAAATCAAAACTTATACTACGATGAAAACGGTCGTGTGTTCGATTTACAAAGAATCTCTGACTCACACTTTGTTGCATTAAATCCAAAAGGAGGAAACTAATTATGTGGAAAACCATTTTACGTCGTGTGTTATTAATGTTGCCACAAATCTTCATCCTTAGTGTGCTAGCATTCTTAATCGCGAAGATGATGCCAGGGGATCCATTTACAGGTTTAATTACTCCAGAAACGGATCCAAATACAATTGAAGCTTTACGTGTGAAAGCCGGATTCTATGATCCACTCCCTGTTCAATATTGGAACTGGATTTCAAAAGCATTCCGCGGAGACTTTGGTATAAGTTATACTTACAAATATGAAGTAACAAAATTAATCGGTGAACGTATTGGTAATACAGTATGGTTATCATTATTAACATTGATTCTAACTTACTTAATTGCATTACCATTAGGGATGATTGCAGGTCGTTACCAAAACACTTGGGCCGACAAAGTAATCGTAGTATATACATTCATTACTTACTCAATCCCAGTATTCGTATTCGCGTTAATTCTATTATGGTTATTTGGTTATACATTAGGTTGGTTCCCAACACGTGGATCTGTCGATTCAGATGTTGTTGCTGGAACGCTTGGCTATTATGTAAACAAATTCCATCACATGATCTTACCAGCGTTTACGATGGCGATTCTTTCAACTACTGGTACGATTCAATACTTACGTACTGGGGTTATCGATGCGAAGAGCCAAGACTACGTTCGTACAGCACGTGCGAAAGGGGTTCCTGAAAATGTTGTGTTCAACCGCCACATCTTCCGTAACTCAATCTTGCCAATCGCAGCCTTCTTAGGATATGAATTCACTGGTTTAATCGGTGGTTCAGTGTTCATTGAAAACATCTTCTCATATCCTGGAATGGGGAACTTATTCGTAACATCAATCACAGGACGTGACTACTCAGTAATCTTAGCGTTACTATTACTCTTCGGTACAGCGACTCTTCTAGGTACGCTATTATCTGATATTATCATGAGTATTGTAGACCCACGTGTCCGTGTACAATAATAAAAGGAGGAGTAGCAAATGGAGCAAAATAATGTAAATACAGTTGAAGAAACTGCCGTTGAAGAAAGCACCGTATCTACACCGCCTGCTGGTTTTCAGGTTATTGTACGGGAGTTTTTAAAAGATAAATTAGCGCTTTTCGCGTTAATTTTACTAGCGTTGATTTTCTTAATCATCTTTATCGGACCATTCTTTATCGACCAAGAGACTGCTCTTAAAGTTAACATCTTAGGTCGTTATAAAGCACCATCAAGTGCCCATCTTTTAGGGACAGATGAAAGTGGTCGTGACGTGTTAGCGATGCTAATTATCGGGGCTCGTAACTCAGTAGTAATCGGTTTCTCAGTTACAATCTTGACATGTATCATAGGTATCATCGTTGGATTGATTTCTGGTTACTACGGTAAATGGGTGGACACAACTTTAATGCGTGTCGTTGACTTTATCATGATTTTACCAACATTGATGATCATCATCGTGTTCGTAACAGTGATTCCAAACTACACAATGTTCCACTTCGTATTGATCATGACAGCCTTCTATTGGGTAGGTTCTGCTCGTTTATTCAGAACACGTACTCTTCAAGAAGCAAGCTTAGACTATGTAAATGCATCTAAGACATTAGGTTCAAGCGATATCCGTATCATGTTCCGTGAAATCTTGCCAAACTTAAGTTCATTAATTATCGTTAACTTAATCTTACGTTTAGCAGGGAATATCGGTATTGAAACAGGGTTAACTTACTTAGGTTTCGGTTTACCATTTACAACACCATCACTTGGTACATTAATTTCTGCAGCGAAAAATGCGGACATCATCGAAAACAAATTATGGGTTTGGTTACCAGCCACAATCTTAATCTTAATCATGATGTTATGTATCAACTATGTTGGTCAAGCTTTACAACGTGCAGCGGATTCTCGCCAACGTTTAGGTTAATCATCAAATTGCAAAAGAGATTGAAGGAAACTTCAATCTCTTTTTTTGTGTGGAAAAAGCTAAAATGAAATTTTTTTCGTATCTAATAAATAAGAAAAGTGTAGGATTTGGGCGTTTGGTTGTGAAATAGGAGGGAATCTAGTAAAATAGAGGTTACAAATGGCGAAAGGAGTGGCCAGAATGAAGGTTAGTGAATCGTTTGAGACGGTTTTAAAGAATCGTGATTTGAAACTGGATAAGAAGAATTTAGACGACGGTGGGGTGGCCTATCTTGGTCTGTATTCAGAAGGAGAAGCCGAGTTTCCATTTAGCGTCGTGTTTGATGATAGCCAGGAGCGTACCGATTATCAGATTACGTACGAAGGAATCGGAAATGGGAAAGACTTAGGCTTAGATTTATTCGAAGTCCTCTTTACTATTAATCGCTTGAATCAGGAGTTAGTGGCATACTACACGCTACTAATGGACACTGACGGTGAACTCTTTATTCGCTATGTTGGCCGTGTGACTCCATTTGAAACTTTCACCTTGTATGAATTACTCGTGATTGGGTCAAAAATTACCACAGAAGTACGTAGAACATTATTAGAGTTAAAGGATGAGAACGATATTTAAGAAGTATTCCCATTTGATAAAGCCATTCGATATTATCATTGTGCTCGTATTATTGGTTCTATCATTTTTACCAAATGCCATCTTTGCTTATCAGCAATCAACGAGAAAAGAAGAAGCAAAAATTTACGCGATTCTCACAATTGACGGAGAAGAAATCGAGCGCTTTGAACTCAGTGAAAATACACCGCATGAAGAGTTCATCTACTTCCCGCATGATGATCAATATAATATTATTGAAATCGATGGAACGCGTATCCGTAATAAGGAAGATAATAGTCCAGACCAAATTGCGGTACAAACAGGATGGATTTCCCAGCCGGGTCAGACAAGTATTTGCTTGCCACATGGGCTGATGATTGAGATTGTCTCAACCGAGCCCGCTACTAGTGATAATGACACCGTTATCCCGTTATAAAACAATGGAAAGTTCGCTATAGTTGTAGCGGACTTTTTTGTTGCTTCGGCTGTCCCCAACCCGAGGAGGAGAGCATTTTGCCAGTACCCTTTGCGGTCCGCCAAATTAACTCAAATCACACAGCGCATTATTCATAAACAAAGCTTATTTCAGAGTTTTTAAAATAAGGAGTTCCTCTAAGTAAGAATTTCTCTTTGAAGTTGACGATGAGGAGAATCAAGCGGATTTTATAATAGCAGTAATGGGGAATGACACAAAATGCGAATTAGTAGCCGTAGGAAGTCCTTCCTTACGGCTACTTTGAGGCTTTTGAGGTGAGAGACGAAAGGCTCGAACCGTTGTCCCATTACAGCTATTATAAAGAAATCCGCAAGGATTCGATGCATCGTCATAATTAAACTCATAAAGAGATTTTTTACAGATGAGAAGTCTAACCACTTATTTTATAAAAAACTCACGAAATAGCGCTGGAATATGGTATTATAGTGGAATAAGGAGGAATGCACTGTGCGAATTATTTCAGGAGAATTTGGAGGAAGACGCTTAAAGGCAGTACCGGGCCAAAATACTCGTCCGACGACTGACAAGATAAAAGAATCGCTCTTCAATATTCTTGGCGGTTATTTTGACGGAGGAGTCATGCTCGACATGTACAGCGGAAGCGGAGCCGTTGCCATCGAGGCCGTCTCTCGTGGGATGGACCGTGCGTTTCTATTCGAGAATAATCGCCTCGCACAAAAGACGATTGAGCAAAATATTGTGATTACAAAATCTCCCGAACAATTTCATTTAAAACGACAAAACGTCAAACAAGGACTCAAAACCATTGCGAGTGACCCAGCGTTTGAACCGTTTGAGTTGGTGTTTATGGACCCACCCTATCGCTTGCAAGAAATTGTAAAGGACATTGAGCAGTTACAAGAATTGAATCTTCTTTCTCCAGACTGCGTGATTGTCTGCGAGGTGGATAAGGAAGTGCAACTTCCAGAACGCATTTTAGAATTTGAGCAATATAAGCGTGTGGAGTACGGCATCACAGCCCTAGTGTTTTTTGACCGTGCAACTAGCGAAGAGGAGGCTTAATATGAGAAAAGCGGTAGTAGCTGGAAGCTTCGACCCGATTACGAATGGGCATTTAGATATTATCGAGCGGAGCAGTGAGCTCTTCGATGAAGTGATTGTGGTGTTATCGCACAATGTTCAGAAAAATTACTTGTTTTCTTTAGAGGAGCGAAAATCACTAGTTGAAAAAGTGATTGCGCATGTGCCCAATGCCAGAGTAGTAGCCGTAAGCGGAGGATTAACCGTAGAGGCGGCAGCCAAATTAGGAGCTAGCGTACTTGTGCGTGGCGTTCGAAACGCAACTGACTTCGAATATGAAGCGACTCTGGCCTCCCATAACCGTGTTCAAAACAATGAAGTCGAAACGGTATTATTACTCAGCAAGGAAGAGTATCGATTTGTCAGTTCTTCGATGATGAAGGAATTGGCTCGTTTTGGAGGAGATGTCACTTCGTTTGTGCCAAGTATTGTGGCGCAAGCCCTACAAGAAAAATATAAAGATGCGCTTGAACGCACAATAAAAATGGATGAGGAGATAACAGATGTCAAAGGTTAAGAAGATTATTATTGCAGCCTTAATTTTCGTTGTATTAGCGATTGTTGCGATGATTCCAATCCCATATGTGATTGAATCGCCAGGGACTGCAGAAGATGTATCCCAATTTTTAACAATTAATGGAGGACAAGATGAAGACCCAGGTTCGCTCCGGGTGCTGACGGTGTATGTCGAACAGGCGACCGTTTTAACGTACTTTAAGAAGTTCTTGAAGCACCACGAAATGGTTCCGTCTGAAGAAGTTTTTGGAGATTATACGCCAGAAGAATTCGATGCCTTACAAGATTTCAGTATGCGTAATGCACGTTCAACCGCGGTTCGAGTGGCTTTTGAAGCGGCAGGAAAAACGGTTGAGCGACATGTAAATGGGATTTTTGTCACACGTGTGGATCAAAGTTCTAATTTCCGAGATCAATTACAAGTCGGGGATATTATCGAAACGTTTGACGGTAAGAGTCCAGGAAATACGGATGAAAGCTTTGAAAAATTAAAAGACTATTTAGGAAGCCTTGAAGCAGGACATACGCTAGTTCTCCAGGTGAAACGTGACGATGCAACAATGACCATCAGCGCGCAGTTGAAAATGAATAGTCGTACTGGTGGTATCCGTCTAGGGTTTGCTGGGGAAGTGGATGAAGATGTGACTTCTGACCCATCCGTTGAATTTGACCCACATGGTGTGAGCGGACCTTCAGGTGGATTGATGTTCACGCTTGAAATTTATAACCAAATTACGAATAGTCATTTGAAAAACGGACATAACATTGCCGGGACAGGTACGATTGAATTAGATGGAACAGTTGGACGTATCGGTGGGATTGATAAGAAATTAGTAGCTGCAATCGAAGCAGGTGCGACGATTTTCTTAGCCCCAGACGATGAAATCACAGACGAAATGCGTGCGCGTTATCCAGATATTAAATCGAACTATGAAGAAGTCAAAGAAGCGGCTGAAAAGTTAGGGACAGATATTAAAATTTATCCTGTAAAGACTTTAGAAGACGCCATTGAAATTCTACAAAATCTATAACCAATGAGTCATTTTTCTCATATCTTTAAATGGAGAGATCTTTTTAAGGAGTGAGAGAAATGGCTTTTTTTGATGAGTGGAAAGAAAAATGGGAGTCGTGGAGTTTGACGGTCAAGGGTGCATTCATTGGTGGAGTAATCCTCTTATTAGTGGGGGTCGGAGGTTTATTTTCTAAAAAAGAAGAGGCTGTGGAAGACGTAACAGTGGTAGAGACGACAATGCTAGCAGAAAAGACAGAAGTCAGTACAACGCAGGAAACGGTCATTTTCGTTGATATTAAAGGGGCGGTGAAAAATCCGGGAGTCTATCAAATGAAGTCCGGAGACCGTGTGAAAGATGCGATCGATGCCGCAGGAGGATTGACGGCGGAGGCGGATAGCCAGAAAGTGAACTTAGCGAAGCGACTAGAGGATCAAATGGTGATTGTTGTGCCCAAAGTTGGAGAAGAAGCTACGGAAATTCCATCAGGAGTAACGAGTAAAGAAGCATCCAAAGAAGGGAAAGTAAATATTAATACGGCAACGGTAGAAGAGCTGAAGACATTGAAGGGAGTCGGCGAGAAAAAAGCTGAAGCGATTATTGAGTATCGCAAGAAGAACGGTTCGTTTAAGACGAAGGAAGACTTGATGAAAGTCCGCGGCATTGGCAAGAAGCTCTTCGAGTCCTTACAAGAAAGGATTGTGACGCAATGAGTTACTGGATAATAGTAGTGCTCGTATCGTCTGGAATTGTTGTGTTCGAAGGGGCAGTCGCTTGGTGGCTTGTCCCTTTATTCATACTTATTGTGGCGTGGAAACGAGGGCAAGAGCGGTGGAAGCGAGTGGTCGGTATCGTACTCTGTGTAGCGGTAGGACTGCGGTTGTTTTTTTACGTACGAGAAGTGACGCATCCGACTTTTACACCAGAGGAAGAAATTAGTGGGCAGCTCGTGTTAAACTCAAACCAATTGAAGGTGAATGGAGATTTAGTAACGGGAACGGCCACACTGGAAGCAGGAACAAAGCGCGAGAAAGTCTTCTTCTATTACGTACTCGAGTCGGAATCTGAGCAACAGAAATTCTTGCAGTTACGGGAAGTGGTACGTGTTTCAATCGAAGGGACGGTTGAAGAAATCGAGCATGCACGCAATAAAGGGAATTTTGATGCGAAAAATTATTATTTGAGTCTTGGAGTGCTCAACGCTTTGAAGGTGGAGCGATTAAATTCTGGGATGAAGCCCGTTTCTGGGTTCTGGAGCTTTGTGGAGCATCTTCGCTCTTTGTTGTTGCAAGTGGTGCATGCTCAAAAAGACAGTCGAATGAAACAATATACGCTTGCTTTACTCTTGGCGGACCGCAGTGGATTTAGCGAAGAAGAGTGGGAACAATACAAGCAACTGGGCCTCTTGCATCTCTTAGCGATTTCGGGATTACATATCTCCTTAATGGTCACTTGCATCGAGCGGCTCTTTTGGCGAAGCGGTATTACTAGAGAGAAAACGCGTGGGTTACTGGTACTTTTTGTAGTGCTCTACGGATTTGTGATTGGATGGAATATTAGCGGCACCCGTGCGATTGGGATGGTGGTGTTTGGCACCTTGTCCAAGCCGTTCATTCGAAAACGGGGGAGTACACAGATGGACTGCCTTTTGTGGATGGCGATTGCTTCCATCCTTGTTTGGCCAGGGATTCTTTTAAATGTAGCCTTTCAACTCAGTTATGGATTAACAGCCATTATTATTTTTCTCTCAAAATGGCAACGAGCGGTCTTACCTCGCATTCATGCTAACGTGTGGGTGCCGATTGGGATGAGTCTTGTCGCGCTGCCACTTATTTGCCAGTATTTCTTTTATTGGAATGTGCTGAGTATTCTTTTAACCGCGCTGTTTTCGGTGCTGTTTGAAATGCTGCTATTTCCATTGTTAACGACCTATCTATTTGCCGTACTATTCGGTGTGGGCCCGCTAATAGGCCTTTTAACAAGCGTTGGAGAAGTCGTTCTTAATGGAGTCTCCCATAGTCTTACATTTTGCCAGCAGTTGTCCTTTACAAAAGTCACACTGGGGATTTGGGACAAGTGTGAAGTCGGCCTCTTTCTAACTATTCTTATTGTTATAGGGATTTTATTTGAGCGACGAAAGATGACGATGAAAAAAGGCGTTCTCTCGATAATGGCCATTCTAGTACTATTGATCGAAGTGCCGTATCACTGGGGGACGGAACTCGTGATGATTGACGTTGGGCAAGGGGACTCCATCCTTCTGTTAGCGCCAGGGTGGAATCAGGCGACGCTCATTGATACGGGGGGGCTTTCTGATTTTAAACAGAAAGAGGCGTGGCGGCATCGAAAGAAAAAAGACCAAGGAATCACCACCGTTGTGCCTGCGCTTCAAGCAGAGGGGCTAGCAGAGCTCTCGCAAGTCATGTTGTCTCATGGGGACGAAGACCATGTTGGGAACTTAAAAACCATCGCCAAGCATCTCACTATCCGACAACTCATTATTGGAAAAGGCATGGAGAAAATTCCGCTGATGCAGGAGATGAAGAAGAGGTATCCAAAGACTCAGTGGCGACTGGTACTGGCAGGAGACGAGTGGAAATGGAATGAGACGACTTGGAAGGTGCTATGGCCAAAAGGGTTGTCTCATGCAGAAAACGAAGACTCGATATTAGCACTCGTCACAGTGATGAAGCAGACCATTCTTCTGACGGGAGATGCCTCTGAGAAGGTGGAAGAGGCGGTCGTTCAGGCAAATCCAAACTTACAGTTCTCTATTCTTAAAGCGGGACATCATGGGAGCAGGACATCGAGTGGAAAGGCGCTTCTTACACTCGTTCAGCCAAGACTCGCGTTTATCTCGTGTGGGAAGCACAATCACTATGGGCATCCAAATCCAGAGACTTTGGCGCGCTTGAAGGCTACTGGCGCTATCATTTTCCGGACGGACCAAGACGGGCAAATACGGCTTCGGTTCACCTTAGAAAAATTAGAAGTCACAACGACGCTGACGAAACGGAAAAAAGAATTGAAACAATAGACAAAGACTCGTTTTCAAGATAAACTAAAACAACAGGAGGCGAAAAAATGGAATTTGAGAAACAGCTCAATCGAATTAAAAAAGGGCAAGTCAGTCTAGTTTATCTCGTTCAAGGGAAAGAACCGTACTTACAAGAGCTTGCGCGTAAAGTATTTTTGGACACCATTGTCGCTCCTGAAGATCAAGACTTGAACGTCGGACGATTTAACATGGATGAAGTGTCCGTTCAAACCGCAGTTCAAGATGCGGAGTCTGTACCATTTTTTGGAGACCGCAGATTAGTCATGATTGATAATCCAACCTTTTTAACAGGGGAGAAGGAAAAGAAATCCATCGACCATCAGTTGGACCGCCTACAAGCGTATTTAGAAAATCCAATGGACAGTTCGGTGATGGTTTTCTTTGCGCCGTATGAAAAGTTGGACCAACGTAAGAAAATTGTGAAACAGTTGAAGAAGGTTGCCGTTCTTCTCGATGCAAGCGAACTCTCAGAACGCGATGTGAGACAATACATCAAGGACTATTTACGTTCGCAACAATATGGCATTCAAGAAGAGGCGTTAAATACCTTACTCCTCAAGACACAATACTCGCTGACCACTTGTATGAAAGAACTGGATAAATTAATGGTTGCCGAAATTGGAACGTATTCCATTCGACTGGAAACGGTCGAGGCGTTAGTGGCTAAAACCTTGGAGCAAAGTATCTTTGATTTTGGAGAAGCCATCCTGAACAAAGACAGCAAACGTGCCCTTCAAATTTATCACGATATGTTATTACAAAAAGAAGACCCAATCAAAATGAACGCGATTCTATTAGGCCAATTCCGCCTATTGCTTCAAGTGTCGTATTTACAAAAAGCTGGCTACCAAGAACCAGAAATTCAAAAGACTCTCGGGGTGCACCCATATCGCGTCAAACTCGCGCTAAATCAATGCCGTCGCTACGGAACACCATTACTGGAAGCGGCCTTCCAGCAATTAGTCGAAACCGAGTATGCATTGAAAACCAGTGTCGGCATCAAAGAAATGCAATTGGAATGGTTCATCCTCCAATTTTGCGGCCAAAGAACGTTATAGTGTTTGTTATTAAAGGAGTAGACATGAGTACAATCACATTACATTTAAATAATGAAGAAGAACGTCTTTTTAATGAATTTGCTGCCTATAAAGGTGAGGAATTATCCTATTTATTGAAAAGTTCATTACTCGAGAAGATTCATAACGAGTCATTTCAAAACAGCATTCAACATTATGAAAAAACAAAAGAGGAAGACTTAGTACTAATGAGTCATGAGGACTTTTGGAAAGAAGTAGAAAGATAGGAGAAAACCAATGGAATTATTAATCGTCATTATCGCTGTCGTTTTTGTAGCGGTAATCGCTCTGATGTTCCGCACAAAACCAAGTGCAGGCAAAGCGGTGGATCATGATGCTTCATCACCACAAGAGAATACACCAGTGGAAGAAGCGTACATCCCAGAAGAATTAGAAGAATACTTACGCGAATTGAAACGCAATGGACAACCGATTAAAGCCATTCAAAAATTACGTAACGTAACAGGAATGAGCTTGTCAGAAGCCAAACAATTTGTCGATGACATCATCATCTAACACAAACAGAGTGCCCGAGCAGGAGACCAAACACCTCTCGTAGGCACTCTCTTTTTCGGCTCTTTGTCAAATAGTGTTGATGAAGAATTATAGGAAGGGATTAAGCAACTAA
>CAUTST010000039.1:0-14814 GCA_963540995.1 uncultured Streptococcus sp. | reverse complement strand
ATGTGAGGGCGAGTGGTCAGCTTTCGACCCTTTACCGAAATTAACGCAAGCGTCCAATAAGGACGTGCGGATAATTATCGGAAAGGAACGCGAAAGCTACGAGCCCGAACTCAACTCCAAGGATGTGAGCAATCGCGCCCAACTCTATAAAATCAAGAAATTCCTGCAAACAAAATGCACTCACAATTGTATTTGTGAGTGCATTTTTCATTTTATTGCAATCGAAAAATACCATATATGGTATTTTTGGTTGCGATTCAATTTTAAAAATAAAAATTATCATATATGGTAATTATCATATATGATAATTTCAGACTTAATCTAATTCCATGCAAGAAACGATTTGATCCACATTCAAAATATGAGTGATGTTTGAGCCCTCTTCTAAGAACACAAAGTGATTATTCATTTGGATGGTGCTCTTAATCATACCCTCCTTTGTGAATGTAATTAAATTCCCAGCATTATCGTATTTCTCAAAGTGGAGTACGATTGGTTTCTTGAAGTAGTAGCTGTGGTGAATTTGTTCAACCACGTCAATAAGTGGCATGACAGTTGGTTTAAAGAACACATCTCTTTCTTCATATTCTTCTTGAGAGACTTGTAGTTTATTGATTAATGGTTTGATAAATGATGTAAATGATGATTTGCGTAATTCCATTTTCGATACCTCCGAACATTTGTTTGCATATTTATTATACGAACAAATGTTCTAGAATGCAATAGAAAAGAAAAATTTTTTCAAAAAAAGATGTGTTTCTTCCTATTTATAAAGTTTGAGTTTGCTTGAGATTATGGGAAATTAACGTTTGAATGAAAGCGAAATAAAGTTTATAATAGTAAAGAAAAGCATTTTACTATTCGTGAAAGCGAATGGATTGGAGGTGTCACATGAGTCAAGAGATTCTAAATTCTGTTTTAGCTATTGAATCTGAAGCAAAGGCGTTGAAGGAAAAGTTCGAGGAACAATTATCCAAAACACATGAAGCGACTGATCAACGAGTGAATGAAGCTAAATCGAATATGGAACATTCGTTAGAAGTCTACAAAGCTGAGTTGAAAGAAAAGAATCAACAAAAGAAAGCAGAGTTCGAAGCGAAAGTGAAAGAAGACGAATTAGCAGAGATTGCTACACTAACAGAACGTTTCAATCATCTGAAGCAGGATTTAGTTCAGGATACTGTGAAGGAGGTGTTGAAGAGATATGGCGATAGCTAAAATGAGTAAGGTTATGTTGATTGCTCCAACGGACAAACAAAATGACCTATTAGATGCCATTCAAGAATTACAATCTTTAGAAGTAACCTCATTAGAACAGGCGAAAGAACTATTTACCGAGCAGTCTATCGCTTTACAAGAAGCGGATGCTGAGGGAATTAATGCTCTTCAACAAAAATTTGAAGGGATTCATGCGGCAATTACTTTTGTAGAAAAAAATCAAAAGCAACCGTCATTGATTCAAAAGTTAAAAACTCCAAAAGAGAAATTTAGACTTTCTGAATTACAACAAGAAGTGCAAAAATGGGACACTGATGCGTTGGTGGATCATGTTGAAAGTATTCGTAGCACACTTCGTAAAAAGGATGACGAATTAAAAGAACTTCGTGAGAAAGAAGCGCTACTTCGTAAGTGGAGTGCACTTGATTTCTATCCGAAAGATATTTTTAAACATCCGTATACGAAAACGAAAATGGGGACGATTCCTCAAGCGACGGATAATGCTTACTTAGATGGATTAAAAGAAAGTGAATTGATTTCTGTTCACGAGGTGTATCACACACGTGAAGAAATCGGATTATTGGTGACTTATCCACGAAAAGCACAACAAGCTGCTAAAGAAGAGTTAGCAAAAGCACACTTTAGTATCGTATGGTACGCGTTTGAAGAAGCTCCTTCGATTGAGTTGGAGAAAAATCTAAAAGCGCAACAAGCAGTAGTTGAGGCTAAAAAGAAAGTATTAGAGGACTTAGAAAAAGAAAAAGACCTTCTTCGCAAATTACAACTTTCTTCGGAAGTAACCTACAATGAATTACAAAAAGAACAAGCCAAAAATGAATTGGTGAATGGCCAACATGTATTCGTACTTCAAGGGTGGATGACTCAAAAAGCAGTAGATACTGTTGAAAGTCAACTAAAAGAAAAATTAGGAGAAGGCGAATATGTCTTCCTACCACTAGAGATTGCTGAAGAAGAATATGAAGAAGTGCCAACGGTTTTAGAAAACAATGCCTTCTTACAACCATTTGAAAATCTAACAGAAATGTATGGATTACCAAAATACGGAGAATTAGACCCAACGCCTTATACAGCACCATTCTATCTCGTCTTCTTCGGGATGATGGCAGCAGACTTAGGGTACGGCGCCCTTCTTTGGTTGGGAACATTCATCATGTTGAAGTTCTTCCATTTTGATAAAGGAATGAAACGTAACTTGAAGTTCTTCCACTTACTCAGCTACCCAGTCATGATCTGGGGGATTGTATTTGGATCAGCATTCGGTGCGGATTTACCATTCCAGCCACTATCATTATCCAATGACCTTATTACGATTATGATTTTATCGATCATCTTCGGGGTTGTTCAAATTATGGTCGGCTTATCACTTGGGGCATACTCAAATCTGAAGAAAAAAGCATATACCGACGCCTATACAAGTCATCTTGGATGGTTAGCGATTATTACAGGAATCATTCTTTATGTCTTAGGGTCAATGGTACTCAATATTTCTTGGATTGCGACAATCGGTTCATCGATTGCGATTATCGCAGCCGTTGCGATTGTAGTCGTAACTGTCTTAACTAGTGAGAACAAGTGGGGCGGTTTGGCAAGCGGTCTATATAACTTGTACGGAATTAGTGGATACGTAGCAGACGTCGTGAGTTACACGCGTTTAATGGCGTTAGCTGTATCAGGAGGAAGTATCGCGAGTGCGTTCAATATGTTGGTAGGATTCCTTCCGCCAGTTGCACGCTTTACAGCAGGGGTCTTCTTAATCATTGCGCTTCACGGATTGAATATTTTCCTTTCATTCCTTGGGGCTTATGTTCACGGCTTACGTCTTCAGTTCGTTGAATTCTTTGGTAAATTCTACGACGGTGGCGGACGTGCATTAAAACCGTTCAAAACATATGAAAAATACGTTGATATTAAACAACAGAAATCAGAATAAATGGAGGAAATATAATTATGACAAACTGGTTAACATTTTTCGCTGAAAATGGTGGAGGGCAAATCTTTGCTGCTCTAGGGATGGCAATTGCCATTATCTTCTCAGGGATTGGATCATCAAAAGGGGTAGGGATTGCCGGTGAAGCAGCAGCTGCCTTAATTAAAGAACAACCTGAAAAATTCGTTCAAGCATTAATCTTACAACTATTACCTGGTACACAAGGGATTTACGGATTTATCGTTGCCTTCTTCATCATGATTAACATGTCAGCTTCAATGACTTTAGCAGCTGGTTTATACTTATTAATGGCAGCTTTACCAATCGCATTCACTGGTCTATTCTCAGGAATTGCTCAAGGGAAAGTAGCAGCAGCAGGTGTACAAATCTTAGCGAAAAAACCTGAAGAATCTACTAAAGGGATTATCTTTGCCGCAATGGTTGAAACTTACGCAATCTTAGGATTACTTGCTTCTATCTTAATTATCATTAACCAAGGTTAAGAGGAGGGGTATTCTTGAAAGATTTAGAGCAACTAAAACAACTTATTCTAGCGGATTTAGAAAAAGAATCAAAGCAGCGAATTGAGGTTGCTACTAAAGAACAAGAAGAACGCATCAATCAAATGAATGCACAATATTCGCAACAAGAAATGGCGAAGAAAACGGCATTAAAACAAGAAGCAAAATCACAATACGAAAAAGAGCAACAGACTATTTTGAACGCAAGTAAAAAAGAAGTCTTGCGCGTAAAACGTGAACTTCTTGAAAGTGTATTTGAGGACGTTCTACAAGTAATGTCAACCTGGAGTGGGGAAACATTACGTCTCTTTATCGAGTCAGCTATTCGCAAATTACCAAAACAACAACAAACAACTCTTACTTTTGGAGAACAAACCGTTTCTCGTTTGAGCGATGAAGATAAACATGCATTAACTTCGCAATTTAATTTCGTTCAAATCGACACTGCGACTCTTCCAAAGAAAGCAGGATTTGTGTTGAAACAAGAAGGTATCGAATATAACTATTTATTCGAAGCATTAATTGAAGATTTAAAAGAAGAATATTCACCTATCTTAGCTAGAAAAGCATTCATTGGGTAAGGAGGGATGGAATGAATGATTTAGCCTATTCAGGAGTGAATACGACCGTTCGTATTCTTGAACAGCAATTACTGCCCAAGGAACAATTGAATGGGATTCTCGTATCTAAATCCTTACAACAAGCATTAGAAGCCTTGCAAAAGACAAGTTATGAGATAGATGTACAAGAAGTTCTTGAATCAAGACAATTCGACTCAGTCCTAGATGCCCATTTAAAGCGCAACTATGATGAGGTGTTAGAACTCATTCCAGATGCATCACTGCTTGATGTATTCTCGATTCGTTACACTTACCATAATTTAAAAGTTCTTCTTAAATCGAAGTTCTCAGGAAAAGACTTAAAACATTTATGTGTTCCGTTAGGACGTTATTCCTTCGAAACCTTAAATCAATTAGTCGAAACGCAAGATTCACTCGACGTACCAGATATTATGATTGAAGCTGTTCGTGAAGCCTATGCGGACTTTGAAAACTTTGGACGCCTCGAAGCGGCAGATGTATTCATGGATCGCTATTATTTCAAACATCTTCGACTTATCGACCGTACGATGAATCAAGAGGTCATCCATCAAATCGTAAATATTATGATTGATATGGAAAATATTACGACTTTAATTCGTGCCACAAAGCAAAAACAATCCCGCTCATTCTTAATTGGGGTATTGTCTAGCGAAGGTACTGTAGATAAGACGTTATTAATCGACGAAGTACTTGAAAAGGGCACAGAAGCTCTGATCGACCTTTATCGTCACGTTCCATACTATGACAAGTTTGTTGCGATTTTAGAACAGGAAGAACATCCAGTCTTTGCATTGGAATTATTAAAAGAAGAATTGATTCATCACATTCTAGAAGAAGCGACTTTTGAACCATTTGGACCGCTGCCTAGTCTTGCGTATATTCATGCGCTTGAGATGGAAGTGAAAAACCTTCGTCTATTACTAGTGGGTGTAGACAATGAGTTTACAGAAGAACAATTAAGAGAAAGGATGCGACCAGTTTATGTCTCATAAAATTGCCGTAGTTGGCGACAAAGATTCCATCCTTCCTTTTAAAATTTTAGGATTTGACGTGTATCCTTGCCACGAAGCGCAAACGGCACGAAAGATGATTGATGAGCTTAGTGAAGATGAAGTCGGCATCATTTATGTAACGGAAGCAAGCGCAAGTCAAATTCCAGAAACGATTCGTCGTTATGATGCGGAAATTTCACCAGCCATCATTCTCATCCCAAACCATAAAGGGTCTTTAGGGATTGGAAAATCAAGAATTCAAGAAAATGTTGAAAAAGCGGTTGGACAAAATATCTTATAACCAACCAATACACGAAACTAAGGGAGGTACCTCAGTGAAGATCGGAAGAATCGTAAAAGTATCAGGTCCTCTTGTGACTGCTGAAGGAATGGAAGATGCGAATATTCAAGATATTTGTCGTGTAGGTCATCTAGGCCTTATCGGTGAAATCATCGAAATGCGTAAAGATATTGCATCCATTCAAGTATATGAAGAAACTTCAGGAATTGGACCAGGAGAACCCGTCGAAACAACAGGGGAAGCATTATCTGTTGAATTGGCGCCAGGGATTGTATCTCAAATGTTTGATGGGATTCAACGTCCCCTCAATAAATTTAAAGAAGTATCACAAAGTGACTTCTTAGTCCGCGGAACAAACGTGGATCCACTTGACCGTGAAAAAGAGTGGGAATTCATTCCTACACTAGCAGTTGGTCAAGAAGTCGAAGCCGGAGACATTATTGGTTATGTACAAGAAACAAAAGTTGTACAACATAAAATCATGGTGCCTTACGGTGTTAAAGGTAAATTAGTAAAAGTGGAAGCTGGAAACTTCAAAATTGAAGATACAGTGTACCAAATTGAAACAGAATCAGGCGTACGTGATTTCAACTTAATTCAACGTTGGCCAGTACGTCGTGGTCGTCCATATAAAGTTAAGAAAAACACTGAAGTTCCAATGTTAACAGGACAACGTGTTATCGATACTTTCTTCCCAGTAACAAAAGGGGGAGCAGCAGCTGTACCAGGACCATTCGGAGCTGGTAAAACAGTGGTGCAACACCAAATAGCGAAATGGGCAGACGTGGATATCGTAGTATACGTAGGTTGTGGAGAACGTGGAAACGAAATGACAGACGTATTGAATGAATTCCCTGAATTGATTGACCCAACAACTGGTGAATCCATCATGGAACGTACAATCTTAATCGCAAACACGTCTAACATGCCGGTAGCGGCTCGTGAAGCGTCTATTTATACAGGTATCACAATTGCGGAATATTTCCGTGATATGGGATATAACGTAGCCATCATGGCAGACTCAACCTCACGTTGGGCAGAAGCGCTTCGTGAAATGTCTGGACGTCTTGAAGAAATGCCAGGGGACGAAGGATACCCAGCTTACTTAGGAAGCCGTATCGCTGAATACTACGAACGTGCAGGACGTGTGGAAGCGTTAGGTAGTGATGGTCGTGAAGGTACCATTACAGCGATTGGTGCCGTATCACCTCCAGGGGGAGATACATCAGAACCAGTCACACAAAATACATTACGTGTAGCGAAAGTATTCTGGGGATTAGATGCAACATTGGCTCAAAAACGTCACTTCCCATCTATGAACTGGTTAACTTCTTACTCATTGTATGACCCAGAAGTTGGTAAATACATGGATGAAAATGTGCATTCGAACTGGTCTGAACTAGTGCAACATGCCATGAACACATTACAAGAAGAAGCAAGCTTAGAAGAAATCGTTCGTTTAGTTGGTCTTGAATCATTATCTGAACGTGACCGTTTAACAATGATGACAGCTAAAATGCTTCGTGAAGACTTCTTACAACAAAATGCGTTTGATGATGTCGATACATTCTCATCTCGTGAGAAACAATATCGCATGTTAGAACTCATCTTGACATTTGAAAAAGAAGCGCGCCGTGCGATGAAACTTGGTTCATACTATGCTGAAATCATCGACGGAACAGAAGATGTTCGTGACCGTATCGCACGTTCAAAATATATTCCTGAATCTGAAATCGCTCGTTTTGATGAAATCAGAGAGCAAATTAAAACAGATATCGAAAAAACAATTCAACATGGAGGGATGACACATGCTTAAAGAGTATCGTACGATTAGTGAAGTTGTTGGCCCTTTAATGATGGTTGAACAAGTCGAAGGCGTTAAATATGATGAGTTGGTTGAAATCCAATTACAAAATGGTGAAATCCGTCATGGACAAGTACTGGAAGTAAACGAAGATAAAGCGATGGTTCAGATTTTTGAAGGACCAAGCGGCATTAACATTCGTGATACAAAAGTACGTTTCCGTGGTAAACCATTATCATTAAACGTATCTGAAGACATGATTGGTCGTATTTTTGATGGAATGGGGAATGTGATGGATGATGGTCCAGAAATCCTTCCAGAAGCGACTTTAGACGTAAACGGACAAGCGATTAACCCCGTTTCTCGTGACTATCCAGATGAATTTATCCAAACAGGGATTTCTGCCATTGACCACTTGAACACACTTGTTCGTGGACAAAAATTACCAGTATTCTCTGGTTCAGGGCTCCCTCATAAAGAGTTAGCGGCCCAAATCGCGCGTCAAGCGACCGTATTAAACAGTGACGAAAAATTCGCGGTAGTATTTGCTGCAATGGGGATTACCTTCGACGAAGCGGAATACTTCATGGAAGACTTCCGTAAGACAGGGGCGATTGACCGTTCAGTGATGTTCCTAAACTTAGCGAGCGACCCAGCGATTGAACGTATTGCGACTCCAAAAATCGCATTAACAACAGCTGAGTACTTAGCGTTTGAAAAAGGAATGCACGTACTTGTTATCATGACAGATATGACCAACTACTGTGAAGCGCTTCGTGAAATTTCTGCGGCTCGTCGTGAAGTTCCAGGACGTCGTGGATATCCAGGTTACTTATATACAAACCTTTCTACAATTTACGAACGTGCAGGACGTATCGTTGGCAAACCAGGATCAGTAACTCAAATTCCAATCCTTTCAATGCCTGAAGATGATATTACTCACCCAATCCCTGACTTAACAGGATATATTACAGAAGGACAAATTATTTTGGACCGTGCTCTTGATAAACAAGGGATTCAACCTCCAATTAATGTATTGCCTTCATTATCTCGTCTAAAAGATAAAGGTTCAGGTGAAGGAAAGACTCGTAAGGACCACGCGCCAACGATGAACCAATTATTCGCGGCTTACGCAACGGGTAAACAAGCTAAAGAACTTGCGGTTGTATTAGGGGAATCTGCATTATCGAAAACAGATAAGAAATATGTAGAGTTCACAGAACGTTTTGAACGTGAATATGTTGGACAAGGCTTCTATACAAACCGTTCTATCCAAGAAACATTAGACCTTGGATGGGAACTCTTATCAATCCTTCCACGTACGGAATTAAAACGTATCAAGGATGAGTTATTAGATGAATACCTTCCGGAAGGGGAGTGATTCCTTTGGCACGATTGAATGTCAAACCAACCCGTATGGAGTTGACGAAATTAAAGCATCGTCTTGTCGTGTCAAAAAGGGGGCATAAACTCCTAAAGGATAAACAAGATGAGTTAATGCGTCAGTTCATCGAATTAATTCGTAAAAACAATGCGTTGCGTGAGGCGGTTGAAGGTCGTCTTGTGGCAGGAATGAAGAGCTTCGTTCTTGCAAAGGCAACGTTGGAAGAAGCGTTCATTGAAGAGCTTGTGGCAATTCCACCACAAAGCGTATCCTTGGATCTTCAAGAAAAGAACATTATGAGTGTTTATGTTCCAGAAATGCATTTCACTGTAAAAGATGAGAACGAAGAGAGTGACTTTAAATATGGTTACTTGAACTCGAACAGTGAAATTGACGATTCAGTAGAACAAATCTCAAATGTATTAAATGAATTGCTAGAATTGACCGAGATTGAAAAAACTTGTCAATTGCTGGCAGATGAAATCGAGAAAACAAGACGTCGTGTAAACGCCCTTGAATATCGATTAATCCCACAATTAGAAGAAACGATTTACTTTATCGAAATGAAACTTGAAGAAAACGAGAGAGCAAGTATCACTCGTATTATGAAAGTGAAAGATATGGGACAAAAATAACGAAAAGAGGACTCCTAGCAGGCGATGCTGGGAGCCTTTTTGATTTAATTCCACAAATTCTTTGAAGAAAATATGAAAGCGCTTTAAAGATAGCAAAATAGTACTAATAAAGAGCAAAAAAGTCCAAGTCTCATCGCAAAGGAAGTGCTAAAATTAATTTTGGAAACGTTTTTACAAATCAAGGAGGGGTATTATGTATAATCGTCAAAATATGGAGAAGAGACAGCGCTTCTCTATTAGAAAGCTCACTGTTGGTACATGTTCAGTTATCATCGGGGCTTTCTTTTTTGGCACACTTCAACCAGTTTCTGCAACTGAAGCTGCTGCAACAGAGGTAGTAGCGACAGCCGTAGAAAATACGCCAAGTGAGGCAGCGGCCACTGCTGAAGAGAAACCAGCAGTAGAATCTGGTACAACGGCAACTGAGGTAGCGCCAAAAGAAGAAAAAGAAGCAGTTTCTAATGAAGCTGCAAATACGGAGGCAACTGAAAAAGTAGAAGAAAAAGCTACCGAAGCAGCTGCAACCGAAAAAGAGGAGGCTAAACCTGCTGAAGCTAAGCCTGCTGAAGCTAAACCAACTGAGGAAAAACCAGCAGAAGCAGCAACGGGCGAAACTCGTGAAGCGACTGGCGAAACTCGTGAAGCAACAGCTGAAGAGAAAAAAGAGTGGAACTCAGTAAGCCGTGTGAAAGGGAATGTTGAAGTAGTTGAAGAAGGCGGAGTCCGTTACAACAAATTAACTTCAACTACTGAAAACGATAATGGAGCAAACGAAGCTTTATTCGAAAAAGCAGGATTACAAGCAGATGCGGAAGGAAATGTAAGCGTTGACTTAACGTTTAAGGCAAACACTCCTCCGGCTGAAACTCGCTTTGGGGTATATCTAAAATACAAAGATAATGACAACAACATCTTTGTTGGATATGACAAGGGCGGTTGGTTCTGGCAATACAAAGGACCAAATGTAAACACTTGGTATAGCAAGACTCGAGTAGAAGCACCAAATGTAGGTGAAGAAAACCACCTATCTATCGTTTACAAGAAAGACGGTCAATTAAACGCTACAAATAATGGACAATCTTTATTTAGCACAGAAGTCGTTCCAGAAGCTGTCAAGAACGCTTTAGCTGATGTTAATAAAGTTTACCTTAAAGCAGGTACTTACGGTACAGAATTATCATCTGTTTCGATCAAAGCGGATAACCAAGAAAATATTAAACCAGAAGAAGAAACCCCAGCTGTAGATGATGGTTTACGTCGTAATGACCAAGATGTTCATTATGAAACTTTACAATCTGAACAATTAAAAGCGATTATTGACACGGCGTTTCCACGTGTTAAAGAATATGAATTAGATGGAAAAACGTTAACAGGTCAAGTTCAAAAATTAGATAAAATGTCAATCAACGGTGTATTAGTAACACCAGAAGTTCAATACCGTAAGATTGATGACACTACTGCAGAATATGTAATGACAGTCAGAAACGATGATGAATTCATCAACGCTGAAATCACTGTGAAATTACAATTAGTTGGCAACGAAATGCATTTCGATGTCACTAAAGTAGTGAACAAAAACAATGTTGAAATGGGTAAACCAATCGACAATGTTCGAAAATTAATCCAAACCATTGAATTCCCAGGAAATACATTAGTATCTGTAGGTTCTAATAAACAAAATGCGAAATTCGACGGAGCCCAAATGTCCACAAACACACATAACCGTGGAGATTATCATTTAGACTTGAAAGAAGGCAAGATGAATGAATATACTTACGGCTTCATGTATGGATTTGTTTCTTCTAACGAATTAGCAGCGTCTGTTTGGAGTAACTCACAATTTACTTACAGAGGAAATGACTTTGCACGTTTAACAACGGCGTTAGAACGTGTAGAAGGCGTGAATTATTTAGGAATTCAAAGCTCACCTTATTGGTACCAACGTGCTTATAAGAACTTAGTATTCCCAGAATACACATTAGAATTACCAAGTTCTAAAGTAGTCATTACAAAAGACTTAAACAAAGATAATGTTGTGGACTGGCAAGATGGTGCGATTGCCTATCGTAATATCATGAATAATCCAAAAGGAGCAGAATCTGTTCCAGATTTAGTGGCGTATCGTATCGCGATGAACTTCGCATCTCAAGCGCAAAACCCATTCTTAATGACATTAGATGGTATTAAGAAGATTAACTTACACACAGATGGTTTAGGCCAATCAATCCTACTTAAAGGATATGGTAGTGAAGGTCACGACTCAGGTCACTTAAACTATGCTGATATCGGTAAGAGAATCGGTGGCGTTGAAGACTTCAAGAAATTATTAGCAAGAGCAAAAGAATACGGTGCTAAAATCGGTATTCACGTAAATGCTTCTGAAACATATCCTGAATCTAAATACTTCAGCGAAGCAATTTTACGTAGAAACTCTGACGGAACATATATGTACGGTTGGAACTGGTTAGACCAAGGTATCAACATTGATGCAGAATATGACTTATCACATGGACGTTTAGATCGTTGGAAAGAACTAAGAGAAAAACTTGGTGCCGACTTAGACTTTATCTATGTGGACGTTTGGGGTAACGGACAATCAGGGGATAACACTGCTTGGCCAACTCACGTACTTGCAAAAGAATTAAACGCTCAAGGATGGCGTATGGCTATCGAGTGGGGCTTCGGTGCGGAATATGACTCAACATTCCAACACTGGGCAGCTGACTTAACTTACGGTGGATATACACTGAAAGGGATCAACTCAAATATCACTCGATTTATCCGTAACCACCAAAAAGACTCATGGGTGGGTGACTATCCAAGCTACGGTGGTGCCGCTAACTATCCATTACTTGGTGGATATAACATGAAAGACTTCGAAGGATGGCAAGGTCGAAGCGACTACGAAGGATATATTCGTAACCTCTTCGAAAACAACATTATGACGAAGTACTTCCAACACTACAAAGTATCTAAATGGGTGAACGGTAACCCAGTAGCAATGAGCGACAACGGTCAAAACTACAAGTGGACTCCAGAAATGGAAATTGATTTAACAAATGACAAGGGAGACGAAGTGAAGATTGTTCGTCAATCAAACGACCCTAATAGCCCAGACTACCGTAAACGTGTCACAACTCTAAACGGTCGTGTCATCGAAAATGGCGGTAGCTACTTAGTACCATGGAACTGGGATGAAAATGGTAAAGCTTTAACAGGCGACAAAGAAAAGATGTACTTCTTCACAAATACTGCTGGAACAACTGAATGGACACTTCCAGAAGATTGGACTGGAGATAAAGTTTACCTTTACCGTCTAACAGACCAAGGTAAGACAGATTTAGTTGAATTAACAGTCGGCGCAGACCGTAAGATTCAAATTACGGGAGATGCATACCAACCATATGTACTTTACAAAGCTCCTCAAGGCAAGAAGACAATGGTATGGAGTGAAGGTCTACACATCTATGACCAAGGTTTCAACAGCGGAACATTAGATCATTGGGAAAAAACAGGTGACAGCGAACACGCTCAAATCGTGAAATCTCAAGGGGCTAACGAAATGTTACGTATTGAAGGTAACACTGAACGTGTAACCTTGAAACAACGCTTAACAGACTTGAAACCAAATACAAGATATGCTGTTTATGTAGGCGTGGATAACCGAAGCGATGCACGTGCTGATATCACAATCCGTGTTGGCGACAAAGTGATTTCAAACTACACAAATAAATCAATTGCGAAGAACTATGTACAAGCGCATGCGCATAACACACTGAAGAAGAATGCAACAGTGGATAATACAAGTTACTTCCAAAACATGTATGTATACTTCACAACAGGCGAAGATGTTTCTAACGTCACATTAGAACTTGGACGTGATGCAGATACAGCAGCAACTTACTTCGATGAAATTCGTGTGTTTGAAAACCAATCTGTAATGTACAACAAAGAACATGACACAGGAAATGGTAAATTCAAACAAGATTTTGAAGAAGTGCCTCAAGGTATCTTCCCATTCGTAGTCGGAGATGTTGAAGGCGTACAAGATAACCGTACTCACTTATCTGAAAAACACGAGCCTTATACTCAACGTGGTTGGAACGGTAAGAAAGTTAACGACGTTATCGAAGGCAACTGGTCATTGAAGACAAACGGTTTATCAGGATATGACAAACTCGTTTACCAAACAATTCCACAAAACTTCCGCTTCGAAGAAGGCAAGACTTATAAAGTAACCTTCGAATACGAAGCAGGTTCAAATGGAGCATACTCATTCGTCATCGGTAATGGCGAAAACTCTCGTCGTAATAAATTAACGAAATACGACTTAGAAAACACTTGGGAAAATTCAGCAACTCCTAAGAAAGTAAGCTTCTATGTCACTGGTGAAAAAGGTGGCAACACTTGGATTGGTATTTACTCAAATGCGCGTGGTGCTGATACTAAAGGAGATTCAAACAATAACGAAATCAACTTCAAAGGTTATAAAGACTTCATGTTAGATAATCTTGAAATTGAAGAAATCAAGTTGACTGGTAAGATGCTTGTAGATGAAGCATTCGATAAAAACACTCCTATTGTAAACGGAAACTACAAACAAGATTCATTAAATGCCTATAAAGACGCTGTAGCAGCTTTATTAGAAGCAGATGAAAACATTAGTGTAGATGATGCTAAAGCGCTTGTAGAACGCGTTAATACCGCTAAAGAAGCACTTAAAGTAAAACGTAGCGCTCCAGATTGGGATGATATCTATAATGTTGAAGCTCCGAAGGAACAAGGAGAAGACGGATGGTATGCATTCGATGGCAACACCAACTCACTATGGCATACCCCTTATGGAGTAGATAGTCTAGGACAACCATTAACTGTAACCTTCAATAACCCAATGGAATCAATTCGTTTTGAATATGTTCCTCGTCCTTCAGGGCCAAACGGACGTGTGATGAGCGGTAACCTAACAGTATTTGATGAAAATGATGCAGCACATCACTTCAACTTTACAGGTTGGGAAAATAATGCCAAGACTAAAGTAATCAACTTTGATGCTCCTATCAAAGTGAAGAAAGCAGTTTTTACTGCAAATGAAACTTATGGGGATCCTGGTCATATTTCAGCAGCGGAATTACGCTTCGTACTTCCAGTGGAAGAGGATAAACCATTAGACGAAGCAGCATACAATGCTGAAGTAGAACGTGTTCGTAAGATTGACCGTCAAGATGCTAAAGAATACTTAGCAGCTGTTGAAGCATACAAGAATGGTCTTGCAGAAAGCAACTTATTAACACCAAATGCAATTAGTAAATTGGTAGAAGGCTTGAAAGAAATTAAAGAAGCTGAGGAGCCAACTCCGAACCCAGAGCCAACTCCGAACCCAGAGCCAACTCCAAATCCAGAGCCAACTCC
>CAUTST010000038.1:0-14829 GCA_963540995.1 uncultured Streptococcus sp. | reverse complement strand
CAGAGAAATCTTCTTTCATGTAGATAGCGTCTTTCTCTTTCATGATGTCATATAAATGTTTATGACCCATGATGACTGTATCAATAACGCGTTCATCTTCGAAAGCGAAGTGGTCTTGTTTTAAGACTGTTAAACGTTCATGTGGATCTAGGATAACTTCACCAGTCGTTGGTTGTAATTCCCCAGATAAGATTTTTAAGAATGTTGATTTTCCGGCACCATTAGCACCAATAACTCCATAGCAGTTCCCTGGTGTAAAAGTGATGTTTACATCGTCAAATAATTTACGGTCTGAAAATAATAGACTTACATTTTGTACTTTTAACATTTCGTTCTCCTTTGTTTATGAATTCGATTCATTCTATCATACTCTCACTCTTTTTTAAACCTTTGTACTACTGTGAAACAAAATAAGCTAGCCTACTATAGACTAGCTCAAAAGTATTCTTTATCTTACTTCGTAAATTTCAATTCGACCTTATACCCATTCTTTGCTGCCATTTCGATAATAGTAGATAAGCGTGGATTAGTTTTTCCTTTTTCGAGTGCAGAAATTTTATTTTGTAACAGCTGGTTCTCTTCGGCATAGCGACTTTGAGAAAGACCTGTTTCTAAGCGTAATTCTACTAGCTGCAATGCAATTTTTTGTTTTGAATATTCCTTATTAAAATCAGATACAAAATTAGGATACGTAGTATTTAACATAGTGTATAATTTCTTCTGGTATCGTCCCATTTGGTACATCCTCCTTATAGTCTCTTGAAACCTCAAACCGTAAATACTCCCGTTTATCCTTTCCTGCTCCCCATTTTTCCCAAACGACTGGAGTAAGACCTTCTTCTTCAATGATGGTGAGTATTGCTAATATTTTTACCAATTTATCATAAGGAAAATCTTTAATATCCTCATATTTTGATTCACTTATTTCAAATGTTTCTCCCATAAACATCCCTCCTAAACTTATTATACCGTATAAGGTATATACCGTATACGGTATAATAAAAAAATCCGTAGACAAAATATCTACGGATCATTAAACTATTCAGTTACAATAACCGGACGTTGTAAACGCTCAACTGTTTCAGAAATATTTCTGAAGTGGTCGCTGATACGCTCTAAGTTACTTAATAAGTCCATAACGAAAATACCTGATTCTGCAGAAGCAATTCCTTTGTTCATACGTTTCATGTATTTATCGCGAACTTCAATTTTGAGTTTATCGATATCACGTTCGATTTGAATGGCTTCTTGAACTTTATCTTGATCCCCTGTTGATAAGGCATCAATCGATAACGCGAAGCCTTTTTGAACAAGAGCGTATAAGCCATCTAATTCGTACGCTGTTTCTTCATCAAGGAAGATTTCACGCTCAATAATTGATTTTGCAAAGTCCGCAATATTCTCTGCGTGATCCCCGATACGTTCGATATCATTTGCCGTGCTAAACAACTCGTCAATTGTTTGTTGGTCTTTAGCAGATACATTTTGTTGAGAAATCTCAACTAAGTACTTCACAATCGCTTTTTCATACGCATTGATATTCTTTTCGTTTTCAAGAGCTTTCTTGACTAGTTTCTTATCACGCGTACGAGCAGCTCCAATCGCATTTTCTAAAGCACTACTTGTTTCTTGAGCCATTGCAGCAAATTCATACATCGTGTTTTCTAAAGCAATTGAAGGAGTCACCAAGATGCGTTTATCAAGATAACGCGTAATACTTTCTTCTTCGTCTTCGCCATCTGGAATAATCATTTGAATGAACTTGACTAAAAGATCAGTGAATGGGAATAAGACTATCACATTGACGATATTGAAAATCGTATGCGCGTTCGCGATTTGACGAGCAACATTACCTGGATCCATGCTTTCAACGACATTCACAAGAATACCTTGAAGGAAAAGCATAAAATAAATCGTACCGATAATGTTAATCATTAAGTGGAATAAAGCCACTTGTTTTCCGCGTCTAGAAGTTCCTAAACTACTAATTAACGCTGTTGTACAAGTTCCGATGTTATCCCCGAAGATAATAAATACAGCTGTTGTAATTGGAAGTACCCCTTGACTAGCAAGAGCGATTAATACCCCAATTGTTGCTGACGAACTTTGTAAGACAAGAGTCATTAAAAGACCAATTCCCACTCCGATGAACGGATTGCTACCATATTCGAGAATCCAGTTTGTAAATTCAGGTAATTCTTTTAACGGTTGTAAAGCCAAACTCAATGTGCTCATACCAATGAATAAAATACCAAAACCAATAAAGATTTCACTGGCTTCTTTTACTTTAGGATTTTTAGTAAGCATGTTTGCTACTAAACCTGCAGCAATTACAAGCGGTGCCCATTGCGACAAGTTAAAGGAAACCATTTGTCCTGTAATTGTCGTTCCGATATTCGCCCCAAAGACAACACCAACTGCTTGGGCCAATGTCATGAGCCCTGCGTTTACGAAACCAACAACCATTACTGTCGTTGCAGATGAGCTTTGTATAATTGTTGTTACAAACATCCCAACAAGTACTGACATAAATCGATTTTTCGTTAATTTACGAATAATCCCTTTTAATCCTTCTCCGGCAACTTTTTGTAATCCGTCGCCCATCAATTGCATCCCATATAAGAATAAACTTAAACCTGCAATTGCGCCGAGAATCATCGTCGTATACATAAGTCAATAACTCCTTTAAAGTTAAGTGTAAAGTGGAATGTATTCCACGTGCATTGTAACATATTGAAAATCATTAAGAAAGTGTCCGCTTCACATCTGCTTGTTCAAAATGTTCGACTAAAGACTGGATATTTTGAACGTATTCAAGACAACCCACATAATTATCTTCCTCATCCCAAACAGCGTGGTATGTCACATGAACCATCATGCCGTCTTTCTTAAACCACATTTCTTCTTTTTCTTTTTGTTTTGACTTTAATTGTTCAAAAATTGTTTGAACCGTTTCGTGTACTTTTGGTGGATGGCATAAAATCACATCACGACCAATCGCACTTGGTGTCCGTTTAAAGATTTTCTCTTCTCCATTTCCTTCGTTGTAATATTTCACGATATTATTATGATCCACAAATGACAATTCCATCGGTAATAAATTCAAAATTAAATTCAGTTGCTTTAATGAAAGCGAACCTGTAGATAGAGGAATATCTCCCTCTTCCTCTATCTGAGCTTGTGCTTTAACAGGCGCAAAATCTTTCTTGACCGCCCATTCCTTTTCAGGTTTCACAATACAATACCCATATTCTGGAGATTGAGAAGCAATGGATTCCCAATCGTCGACATGGAAGACTTGTTCCACCATTGGAATCAGAATATTTTCCTCCTTTTGAATCATTTCAAGCAGTTCATCACGAACGACTATAAACTCTTCCAAGACATCTTCTTGTCCATTTTCAAGCGCCTTTTTGAAATCTTTATATAAGTCACGAATTTGGTCATGAACCCCCCACATTACCTTTGGAGGTGCAGTGATTCCCTTTTTCTCCATAATTGGAAACATCGCGTATTCTTTTCTCTGGTAATGATTATCGAATTGGTCTAACAGAGAAATTTGTCGTTTAAGGCCCTTCTCGATGGTTTCATCCTTGGTCTCTAGATAATTCTTTAGCAAACGTTCCACACGGTCTAATGCACCGCGGATAGCTAGATTCTCCATCTTCATCACATGAACCGGATGTCCAGGTTGTTCAAAATCAGCAACTGTTGTTTCTGTATTCACTTTTGATCCCATCAAGTTTGCATGAACATTACATAGACTCATTATTTCTGCAAAGGTAATTCCTTCACTCATCAAATTCCGTTCCATTAACTGGATTTCATAAGGAGTAATTTCATCAAAGGCCTCATTAAATTCTTTTTGAATGACTTCTTTATCTTCTCCTGCATGAAGACGAAGCATTAAATCTTTTAAAATCTCCTGACGCTCTTCCATCGTGTAATCTTCTTTAGCCATTTAATCCCTGCTTTCTTTAACGATGTATCCATTCATTTCTAATGTTTCTACAATGGTTTCTAAAGGAACTTTTGCAATTTTTGAACCCTTAATGAGATTTGTGATACGACCTACCGTATGGACCATCTGCGGTTGGTTAAGAGGTTTAAACCCAATTTCTACAAGTAAATCCTTCACTTCTGGATGTTCAGTGATCGTTGTATAGACGCTATCTTCTAAATAAATAGTATTCAAAGTACTCACTCCTATCTAAAAATACAAGTATATTAAAAAATATGGTGCAAAAGTACGAAATACAAGATAAATAATGTATAAAATAATGGTTACTCTTGTAAAAGTAATTCGTGCAATTCCATAAAATCCACGATTCACATCGATATATTCTTTAATATCTTTCCATTTCAAAATAAGTACGAGCACTAAAATGATAAATCCAACTAAATCTAGAACTTGTACAATAGAAAAGTCTCCAAAATTCATCAATTGTGCCAGATAAATATCAACTACAACGGCAAATAAGAAGTTGTTTATCATATGAAACGCCACTGCCCATTGGAAGCCATATTCAATAGCAGCATAAGCAAAAACAATACCTGCCAAAAATGTAAAGATTCCTTGCGAAATATTTGCATGGAATAAAGAGAAAATAAGAGCTGTAAATAGAATCGTAAATACCTTCCCGTAACGTTCAAGACGATACCCGATGAATCCTCTAAAGATAAATTCTTCTACAACAGGAGCCAAAACTCCTAAATAAAGTACAAAAATGATACTTGTCGTTATATCTTCACTTGTATTTACTACAAGTGTTGCTGGAATGCCCATCTCTAAGAGTAATTTCTCAATTCCTGCTAAAATAAATTTTGAGATAAAACGAACTCCAAATAAACTAGCGGACAACATTGCAAACGACTGAATATTCATTTTTCTAGGAGCAACGTGTTCATAAATTCGTTTCATTGGGAATTTCTTAGAAAGAGCCCAAATAAGTAAACTTAGCAAAGCGGCAATAAACAACCCAACTCCCCAAATATCGTAAAACTCTTCAATATTAGTCGCTTCTTGGTTGGCTGCCTGTTGTGCAGCAGCTGCGAAGAAAAAGAAAACTAACATATAACCAATTAATCTTCTTCCAATAGAAGTAATGTCCTTTTTAAACGATTCTTCCATATCTTCTTGGTAAAATTCATTTTGTGGGTCGATTTCTTCAGTCCCTCTTTGCTCATTAAATGTTACTTCTTCTTTGTATGATTCAAACATTTACACACCTCGTAATTCCTTATATTTTTTAAATACTTTTCTTAATCGGAATACTAAGAAAATACAACTACTCATTAATCCGATGATGAGTCCAATCCAATAAGAATATGGTCCTGCATTAAAACCATTATCTAATATAAATCCGATTGGTAACCCTATAATCCAATAGCCTATTAAAAACAGAATGAATGGCATTTGGACATCTTTAAACCCTCTAAGAGTTCCTTGGATGGGAGCTGCCACAGCATCAAACAGTTGGAACAACAGACTATAGGTTAAAAACACAACCGTTAATTGAATAAAGTCTGGATCCGTTCCGTAAAGTGCAGCCACTGATTGAATATTGAGCGCTAATAATGTTAACGTCACAACAGCAAGTGTCACAGCCGTTCCAATTCCAATGTAAGCAAACTGCATTGCTGAACGAATGTCTTTTCGACCGACTTCATATGAAACAATAATGGTCAACGCTGTAGAAATACTAATTGGGAATGCATAAACCACCGTCGCAAAATTCATTGCAGCTTGGTGCGATGCGATAATGGATGTTCCAAATTTCGACATGAGTAACCCAACAAATGCGAAAACAGCAACCTCCGCAAAAATCGATAATCCAATCGGAAGCCCAATTTTAAACGGTTCCTTCCACATTTTGGTATCAATTCCACTCCATTTTAAAACATCATATTCTTTTAATACTGGATGTTTTCTAAAGACAACAACAGCTACAACGAGTAATCCCCAGTAAGCCAGTGCAGTTCCAAGTCCAGCCCCAGCTCCTCCCATTTCGGGAAAGCCAAATTGACCGTAAATTAGCGAATAGTTAAAAAACATATTCAGTGGAACCACTAATACCATGAGCATCATGGATACTTTGGTTAATCCTAAAGCGTCCACAAAACTTCTTAAGACACTAAAGAGTAATAATGGAATAAACCCTAAGGATAACCACGTTAAATAGCCCACTGCTACAGCTTCCACTTCTCGTTCTAAATTCATAAAGCCTAAAACAGGTTTAAGAAATAGTGCTCCAAAAACAAATAGACCAATTGCTAATACTACGCCAATGATTAAGTATTGACGCATCACTTGTTCTATCTTCTCTAATTTTTTCTGCCCAAAATATTGTCCGACAATCGGCACTAGTCCTGAAATCGTCCCTGTCAACAATGAGAAAAATGGCGAATACAAGCTACCACCAATCGATACACCTGCAAGATGTACTTCATTATATCGTCCGGTCATAACGGTATCGATGAACTGAGCCGAATAATTAGCAATCTGATAGATTAATACTGGTACTAAGATTGTTAAAAGAGCTTTAAACTTATGATTTTCTTGTATCGTATTTTTCATAACACACTCCTAACATAATTCTTCAATTGATTTCACTTTAAAAATAGCACTTGAAAAAATATCCGGATTATTTGGTTCACTTGTCACAGCTACAAATCCAGCAGTATTTGAAGCAAACTTTTCATCTACCGTTGAGTCACCGATATAAATCATCTCGTCAAAAGATACACCGAATTGATTTTGAATAGCGTACAGCGAATCCGTTGCGGGTTTTGAAGGAAATTCATCAGTAGTTCCAACAAAGTCAAACAACTCCCCAATTCCAGCAACCTTTAATACAGCTTCTGCTGGCAAACGAGAATCATTGGTCACTAAGGCAATCGTATATCCTTCTTTCTTCAGACTACTAAGAGCTCGATTCACATTTCCAAGAGTCTGAATTTTCTCTGGATGAGACAGAATATATTCAGCAAAGTATTGCACCACGAAGTCATAATTTTCTTCCATATCGATTGCTCTGAAGTCATTTAACACCTCTAACATATCGCGAACTGTACCAGAGGCAATGACGCTATTTTCATTGATGCCAGTTTCAGTGATTCCAAGACGGTCAAATAACTTGTCACGTTCTCCGTTTGTTAGATTCATCTCATTACGATTCACTAATGCATCAAGAACTAAAATCGTTGGTTCAAACCACAATGTAGATGTATCCGTCAACGTACCATCTTTATCGAAAATCAACACTTTAATATTATTCTCTTTTAAATAGTTTACAAATTCTTTTTTCATTATTCGATACTTTGCAACTCTACTGAAATAATATTATCCAGCGCGTTAATTTCTTTGATGACATCTTCCACACTAACAGTCGCTTCAGAAATATCAATCATAATTTGAACAACGGCAACACTATGAATGGCTAATCCTTGGAAGATTGTCAAAATGTTCATATCCCGATTTGCAAACACTTCAAGCGTCTTCGTTAGTGTTCCTTTGATATTTTTCATATGGATATTAATGGATGCTTTTCTCCCTGCATTTACAGATGAAAAACCTTGTACTTTACGATAATACTTATAATAAACACTGCGTGAGATGCCCACCATCTTCACTACTTCAGTGACATCCTTGGCTTGTCCTGTCGCAAGTAATTCTTTAGCTTGTAAAACTTTAGCAAAAACAGGAGGTACTGCATCTTCAGAAACTAAAAAATGTTTTTGTCGATTCATCATTTGTCCCTCTTTCGTAATCATTTGTATTCATTTTACCTTACATCATGGACAGATAGCAATTATTTCCGGCTAAAAGAACACGAAAAAAGAAGCTAGAGAACTAGCTTCTTGTCATAAAATCATAAGGTGTTAAATCATCCATTCCAATCATTGGAGAAATTAGCCCTTCTTCGATTGTTTGGATGGTTAATTGAAGTTCTTTCTCCTCAATTGTATGTACACTATCAACAACTAACGAGTCTAGCGTCTTCTCCATATGTTCAGGTGCTTCTTCTATCTTTTCACCTTCAAAATTTATTAAGAACTCTTGTAAGAAAGTCGCACGTTTTGGAGGAATGGTAGTGGCGCTCTTTTGAAAGGCTCCAGCTTCCCCACACATAATAAGATACTGCTGACTACGTGTCACTGCGGTATACAATAGATTTCTTTGCAACATCCGTGAGTACTGATTCACCATAGGTAGGATAACCATCTTGAATTCGGAACCCTGTGCCTTATGAATGGAACAGCAATACGCTAGCGTCAGTTGTTGCCAATCCGTCCGTTGATATTCAACTTCCGTTTGATCAAATAAGACGAATATCTTATCCACTTGGTCAACATTTTCTTTAGCAAATTGAATCGCAGTGATTTCACCAATATCCCCATTATAGACATTTTCTTCAGGTAAATTTACGAGTTGTAAAACCTTATCGCCAACACGGAAGACCTTGTCGAAGGACTCGACTTCACGAACAGAATTTCCAATCTTTGGGTTCAAGATTTCTTGCATCATCTGATTGATTGCATTAATCCCTGCATCCCCCTTATACATCGGAGCTAGCACTTGAATATCTCGCTTCGTATAGCCTTTTTTTAGAGCTGCAACAACGACTTGTTCAATAATTGTCACTAAGCGTTCCGTTGAACACGGCAGGAAGCTGCGGTCCGTTTGTTTTTCCATGAAGTTTCTAGGCAAGAACCCATCTTTAATACTATGGGCTAATTCGACAATAGAAGATTGCTGTGTTTGACGGTGAATTCTTTTAAGTTCCATTGCTGGTACTTGATTCGACTCCAGTAAATCTGTTAAGACTTGCCCTGGCCCAACCGAAGGCAATTGATTACTATCCCCAACGAGTAAAATCTTCAACCCTTGTGGAGATGCTTTAAATACACGATTCATTAACCATGTATCTACCATCGACATCTCATCGATAATTAAGAATTCTCCAGTAATTTCCTTATCTTCAAAACTATCATCCACACTATCAAGAGCAATTCCTAATAACCGATGAATCGTAGAAGAAGGATAGCCTGTCAATTCATTCATCCGTTTGGCCGCTCGTCCAGTTGGCGCCGCCAAAACAATCGCCTCTTCAATCTCATCGTCATGCTCTAATTCATTAAGCTGAGCATAGACATCAATAACTGCATTAATAATCGTTGTCTTCCCAGTACCTGGTCCACCCGTTAATACAAAGAGTGGTTCAGTCATAATACGAGAAATAGCCTCTTTTTGAGACGCATCATATTGAATATCGAATTTTTCCTGCGTTCTTTCAATCGCTTCTTCAATTTTTTCTTTACTAATTTTTTCTTTAGAAGCTGTAATCCTTTTGGACAAAGCATTACTAATCCCTAATTCTGCATAGTACAAAGATGCAATAGCAATGCGGTTTTCATCAGAAAACACAACACCTTCGCGAATCAATTCGTTTAATGCATCAACTAGTTTGTCAGGTTCGATTAAGTAGTTTTGACAGGACTCCAATAATCGTTGCGCTTGCGTGATTAAAACTTCTGCCATCAAGTAAGTGTCACCTGTTTGATAACAGAAATCTCTTGTCACTACAAAGAGAGCCCCTTTTAACCTAGAAGTATCATCTGGGTCAATCCCCATCGATTGGGCAATGCTATCCATTCTTCGAAATCCTAGTCCTTCTATTTTTTGTAGAAGAACATATGGGTCTTCGTCTAACACCGCTCTTGCCTTATCTTTATACATGCCGATAATCTTTTGAGCGATTGCAGGTGTAAATCCAAGATTCGTAAGTTCAAACATCAACTTCTCGGTTCCCTGATTTTGTTGAATGACTTCACGGATCATTTCTTTTTTCTTTTTCGTAAGGCCACTAATCCCATCAAGCGCGGTGTCATCGTTTAAGATACGCTCCATGGCATCTTCGCCTAATTTCTCGATAATCTTCTCAGCCGTCTTCTCTCCAATTCCTGGGAAATGAGCACTTGATAAATATTGAATGATCCCTTTTTTTCCAGTAGGTTGTGTCTGCTGATAATTATCTGCTTGGAATTGTTCCCCATATTTTGGATGAGAAACAATCTTCCCATTAAAACGATAGGAGATATCCGAATGAATTTGCCCGAAAATACCTGTTACAACAATCTCGTCATCCACATCCACGCAATCAGATTCGATTACACGCACGAGCATGACTTTATAGAAGTTTTGAGGATTCTCGAAAAAAGTCGTTAATACTTCCCCTACAATATAAGGTGTATCACTCATTTGGACTCTCCTTTCTGTTGATTACTTTTAAACGTATTGTCGTTCTTGACCATCCATATAGGCTTTATCAATGATACCTCCACCGAGGCACTCTTCACCGTCATAGAATACCACAGCTTGTCCAGGTGTAATCGCACGAACGGGTTCATCGAAAATCACTGTAGCTAGTGTTGGGTCTTGTTCATCTAATACAACTTTCACTTTTGTATCTTGTTGACGATATCTAAATTTAGCGGTACATTCAAACGTCTTCTCTCTTGGCAAATCATTTGTAAATTGAATATCTGTAGCCGTTAAACTATCGGAATATAGGTTTGGATGATGGAATCCTTGACCTACATATAAAGTATTTGTAGATAAGTCTTTTCCTATGACAAACCATGGGTCGTTTGTCTTACCACCGCCACCAATACCTAATCCTTGGCGTTGACCAATCGTATAGTACATCAGTCCAGCGTGGTCCCCTTTTACTTCTCCTTCAAGAGTCACCATTTTCCCGGGTTTAGCAGGTAAATAATTTGATAAGAACTCATTAAAGTTACGTTCACCAATGAAGCATACTCCAGTTGAATCTTTCTTCTTTGCTGTTGCAAGATCATACTTTTCAGCGATCTCACGTACTTCTTTTTTCTCTAGGTGCCCAATTGGAAACATCGCTTTTTCCAATTGTTTTTGATTTAATTGACTTAAGAAATACGTTTGGTCTTTATTATTGTCTTTTCCTCTTAATAAGTGAACAATTCCATTTTCGTCCTTTTCAACACGTGCATAGTGACCCATTGCCACATAATCTGCCCCTAGTTGCATGGCATAATCAAGGAAAGCTTGGAATTTCACTTCTTTATTACACATCACATCTGGATTGGGTGTACGTCCTAAGCGATACTCACGAAGGAAATATTCAAATACACGATCCCAATATTCTTTTTCAAAGTTCACTGAATAATACGGAATACCGATTTGTTCTGCAACTGCTGCGACATCTTTATAGTCTTCAGTTGCTGTACAAACACCATTTTCGTCCGTATCATCCCAGTTTTTCATAAAAATACCGATGACATCATATCCAGCTTGTTTTAAAAGCAAAGCTGTAACTGAGGAGTCAACCCCTCCGCTCATGCCAACGACAACTCTTGTTTTTTCGTTACTCATTCTTTCACCATCATTTCTTTTTATTTCCTGAACTAGTCGATTTGAAGGTCGAGTTATCAGAATTTACCCTAATTTTAAATTTATTTTATATTTTTTCAAAATTTTTGCTTGGAAATCATTGAAAATGCGATAGTACTGGGATTTTTGCCCAATTGTGTTTTTGACAAACGGTTGCGTTTTCACTATAATTAAGTTGAGAAAAAGGGGGCGAAGGTGTATGATGATCTCTTTACGAGCAGCACGGGTTAATCGTAATTTAACACTATTAGAAGCCGCCAAATATCTTAAAATAAACAAAGATACGCTTACGAAGTATGAAAAAGATTCAACTAATCTTCCATATTCTTTAAGCAAAAGAATGCAGGAGCTATATGAAGTTCCTAGCGAGAATCTTTATTTTGGCGACACTCAAAGCTTCGTAGCACAATTTAAGCCGCTACCTGAAGTCGAATAATACAGCTACAGGGAACACCGCCCGTGCATGATAAACGAGACAGTTCAAGTTTGAACTGTCTCTCTTTTCTTATACACTATTTTGTTGTTACTTCAAGAACGCCTCGTTCAACAAGCCCTTCTAATATAAACTCTAACTTTTCTACAGCCATCGCAGTGTTTGCTTTGCCGTATAAGTCAACTGTTTGTAACCCGTTTTTTGTCACAGTAGAGATTTTCAATTGTTTTTTATCTTTATCAACCATGACTTTTAATTTCAATCCACGTTGATCATCAATAGTTTCATCTAAACTACGAATTAATTGGAAGTTCCCCGATTTTGTCTCAGTAAAACCATTATCACGTAATGTGTATCCTTTACAAGTTGGATTAACCGAAAAGACTTGGTTTGATCCTTTTAATGATGCAGTTGGTGTAAATGCCATATGCGCTTCTCCTCTTTCTTTTTATACATGATTAGTGTACCATATTTTGCCTTTAAACAAAAGCTCTCCATTAGCGTAATGCGTCTACGAATGCATTAATATCCTCTTTCGTTGAACCCATTCCAAATGAAAGTCTGATTGATTCTTCAAGGCGACTGTTTTCACCAGGATACATTGCAGATAATACTGGACTGATTTGTACGCTGCCCGCTGAACAAGCGGAGCCTGCTGAAATAGATACATCTTTTAAATCATTAAAGATTAAGGATTGTGTTGCTTTTCTTCCTTTTAACCAAATATTACAAATATGTGGATTTTTAGGATTAGAAATTCCATTAATTTCAAATTCAATACCTTTCACCGCTAATTGTTCCATTAAATACTCTTGAAGTTCTTGATAAGTTTTAACTAAGTCTTCTCTAGCAGCCACTACAATTTGCATCGCTTTTTCAAGCCCTAGAATATAAGGAACATTCTCAGTCCCAGCTCTAAACCCTAACTCTTGACCGCCACCTTTAATTAAAGCGTGAAGCGGCGCATCTTTTGATTTGTATAAGAAGCCAATCCCTTTTGGAGCATAAATTTTATGCCCAGAAGCTGTTAAATAGTCAATACCATCAACATTCAGTTCTTCTTGTGCAAAGGCTTGAACAGCGTCTGTATGAAAGAATACCGGTGTTTCCTTTAACAAAGCTGCAATTTCTTCAATTGGAAAGCGAGCCCCTGTCTCATTATTGACCGTCATGATAGAAACTAAACGTGTATCTTCTCTAAGAGCTTTCTCAACCTGAGATACTGTCACAATTCCATCTTTATTAGGCGATAAATAAGTCACATCGAATCCTTCTTCTGCTAAAAATTCTGCAGGTTTTCGAACGGATGGATGCTCCACTACAGAAATAATGATATGCCCTTTATCTTTTGAAAAGTGCTCCCTCATACTCTCGAATACTAAATTATTCCCTTCAGAACCAGAACTTGTAAAGATAATAGCATCGTGTGGAGATGCTTGTAATTCAGATAAAATCGCTTTTTTTACGCGTTCAATTTTTTGCTTTTGTTCACGGCCAATGCGATACACACTTGAAGGATTTCCAAAAGAGGCCATTTCCTTTGTAATCACTTCTAACACTTCTTGGTTAACGGGTGTTGTTGCTGCATAATCTAAGTAATTCACCTTATACTCTCCTCACTTTCAAACAATACTATTATACGGGATGTCTATTCTTTGTCCTAATAAGTTGTTTTAATCTTTCCTATTATATCATTCTTTAAACTTATGATACACTAAACATAAAGAAAATAAAGGAGGATTTGTCATGAACCAACAACCGCTCGCTTACCGCATGCGACCTCGTACCATTGACGAAGTATTTGGGCAAGAGCATCTTGTCTCTCCTGGGAAAATCATCAATCGCATGGTTGTGGCCAAACAATTATCATCCATGATTTTATATGGGCCTCCAGGAACTGGGAAAACAAGTATCGCAAGTGCTATTAGCGGAAGTACGAAAGTTGCTTTTAGACAACTAAATGCCGCAACCGATACAAAAAAGGACTTACAAATTGTAGCTGAAGAAGCCAAAATGTCTGGCAGCGTGATTCTTCTACTAGATGAAATTCATCGTCTTGATAAAACGAAACAAGACTTCTTATTACCACATTTAGAAAACGGTCGAATTATTTTAGTCGGAGCAACCACTGAGAATCCATACATCTCGATTAATCCTGCGATTCGTAGTCGTACACAAATCTTTGAACTGAAACCACTCTCTTCTGAAGATATTCAAAAAGCGCTCTTAAACGCGATTGAAGATGAAAAACGTGGTTTAGGAAAACTCAATTTAGAAGTGACAGAAGAAGCATTAAATCATTTTGCAACTAGTACAAATGGAGACGTTAGAAGTGCCTTAAATGCGCTTGAACTAGCCGCAAAATCTACTGAACCAAGTAAGGATGGAAAAATTCACATTTCCATTCAAATAGCAGAAGAATGTATCCAACGAAAAGCACTCTCCTATGATAAAGATGGCGACCATCATTACGATGTCATCTCTGCTCTTCAAAAATCGATTCGCGGTTCAGACGTAAACGCAGCCTTACATTACGCTGCTCGTTTAATGGAAGCTGGTGATCTTACAAGCTTAATGAGACGTCTCTTAGTCATTGCCTACGAAGATATTGGCCTAGGAAACCCACAAGGAGTAGCACGTTGTGTTTCTGCCGTGCAAGCCGCTGAACGTCTCGGGTTACCGGAAGCTAGAATTCCCATTGCAAATGCGATTATCGAACTTGCTCTTTCGCCAAAATCAAACACCGCTATTCGTTCGATCGATAGTGCCTTGTCTGATGTCAGAAAAGGTCGTGCCATTAGTATTCCAGACCACTTAAAAGATGCTCATTATTCAGGCGCTCAAAAATTAGGTCGTGGCGTTGGCTACAAGTATCCTCATGACTATCCAGGACACTTTGTAAAACAGCAATACTTACCAGATGCACTAAGAAATGAAGAGTATTTCAAGCCAGAATCAACCTCTT
>CAUTST010000037.1:0-14957 GCA_963540995.1 uncultured Streptococcus sp. | reverse complement strand
TACACTAAAATAGGGTTGGTGGAAAATTTCCATCAACCCTAAAAATTATAGAACCCTTTTTTCACCCAGCACCTTCTCCTTAGTTGGTTCCCTTTTCCAGCACCATTACTTCCCCCGGCCACCAGTCCCTTCTCCGGAGCAGTCCCATTGATTGGACTTCTTTTTTTGTCTCTAATAATATACGCCTTACGGATAGCGCATTAGAGTAGAACACAAACGAAGAACTCCCTGGATTTCATCGTCATCATCATCGTGACCCAGCAAGCAATGTGAATTACTGAGGGTTAGGGATTTATCGCTTACCCTCAGTTTGAAGCTTGCTAGACTTGAGACTTCGGCTCAAGTCGGTGCAATGATGATGATAACGATGAAAATAATCCAGAGGAGTTCGAAGGCTGTGTTCCACTCTTTTCATGCAATCCCCGTAAGGCGTTCTTATTTTTGAGCATAAAAAAAGAGCCCGAGATCAATTCTCAGGCTACAGATTATTTGCTTAATTTTGCAGCAAGACGTGATTTATCACGAGAAGCTTTGTTTTTGTGGATTAATCCTTTAGAAGCAGCTCCGTCGATTGCTTTGTGAGCAGCACGTAATAATTCTTCAGCATTTTCAGCACCTTCAGCTACAGCAGCTTCAAATTTTTTGATAGCTGTACGCATAGCAGAAGTTTGAGAGTTGTTAGCAAGTGTTGACTTTTTGTTAGTACGAACACGTTTGATTTGTGATGCGATATTTGGCAATGGGTTCACCCCTCTTTCATTTAACATGTATAATTACTGATCAGTTGTTTCCAACACGAACTATTATACAAAAGTCCTACTTGAATTGCAAGCAAGGTATTATAACGGGACAGGACGGACAAACGGTAAAACTGACTTAATGATGGTATACTAGAACAGAAAGAGGTGAAGTCATGGATCAATTTAAATTAGTGGCTCCTTACGCACCAAATGGAGACCAACCTCAAGCCATCCAGGAACTCGTCGATGGCATTCAAAATGGGGTCAAAGAACAGACCTTACTTGGGGCAACCGGAACAGGGAAGACGTTCACGATTGCCAATGTGATTCAAGAAGTCAATAAACCAACGCTAGTATTAGCGCATAATAAAACATTAGCCGGCCAGTTGTACGGAGAATTGAAAGAATTCTTCCCGGACAATGCGGTCGAATATTTTGTGTCGTACTATGATTACTATCAACCTGAGGCGTACGTTCCTGCTAGCGATACGTATATCGAGAAGGAATCGAGTGTCAACGATGAGATTGATAAATTACGTCACTCAGCAACAAGCGCCCTTCTAGAACGCCGTGATGTGATTGTGGTGGCATCTGTGTCTTCGATTTATGGTTTAGTAAATCCAGAAGATTACCGCGACCATGTATTGTCGCTTCGTGAAGGTATGGAAATCGAACGTGATGACTTATTACGCCGATTGGTAGAAATGCAATTCGAGCGGAACGACTATGATTTCCGCCGCGGAACTTTCCGTGTTCGGGGAGATGTCGTTGAAATCTTCCTTCCTGGAAATGATGCGACGGCTTTCCGGATTGAGTTCTTCGGAGATGAAATCGAAGCGATTAAAGAAGTCGATGTGTTGACGGGTGAAATCAAAGCGACTGTGGAACACGTACCCATCTTCCCAGCAACGCACTTCGTAGCGAATGAAGACCAAATTTCACGCGCCGTGGCTACGATTAAAGAAGAGCTTGCGGAAAGACTAAAAGAATTACGGGATAACCATCAATTACTCGAAGCACAACGCTTGGAGCAACGGACCAACTACGATATCGAAATGCTCCTAGAGATGGGCTACTGTAACGGAATTGAGAACTACTCTCGTCATATGGATGGCCGACGCCCAGGGCAACCACCGTATACTTTATTAGACTTCTTCCCGAAAGATTCGCTCTTCGTAGTTGATGAGTCGCATATTACGATGTCGCAAATCCGTGGGATGTATAACGGGGACCGTGCTCGTAAGGAGCAGTTGATTCAATACGGCTTCCGTTTACCAAGTGCTTTAGATAACCGTCCATTGCGCTTTGAAGAGTTCGAGGAGCGCGTGCCGCAAATCATTTACATTTCGGCGACTCCGGGGCCTTACGAATTGTCTCATACGCCAACAGTGACCGAGCAAATCATTCGTCCAACAGGCTTACTCGATCCTCCAGTGGAAGTCCGTCCAATTAAAGGACAGATTGATGATTTAATTAGTGAAATTAACTTACGTGTTGAACGCAATGAACGTGTCTTTATTACGACGTTAACTAAGAAGATGTCCGAGGACTTGACCGACTACTTAGAAGAAGTGGGCATTAAGGTGAAGTACTTGCATAGTGACATTAAGACGCTGGAACGTACGGAAATCATCCGTAACTTACGACTCGGGGAATTCGACGTGTTGGTCGGAATCAACTTGCTTCGTGAAGGGCTAGACGTGCCGGAAGTGTCTCTTGTGGCGATTCTGGATGCGGATAAGGAAGGCTTCCTTCGTAGTGAACGTTCTCTTGTTCAAACGATTGGACGTGCAGCGCGTAATGTGAACGGTCGCGTGATTATGTATGCCGATAAGATTACGGATTCGATGCAAAAAGCGATTGATGAAACGAATCGTCGTCGTGCAATCCAAGAGGCCTATAATAAAGAACATGGCATCGTTCCAAAGACCATCGTGAAGAATATCCGCGATTTAATTGCGATTACGCACGAGGTCGAAAAAGAAGATGCGCCAACGACTGCTAAAGACTTCAAGAAGATGACGCAAGAACAACGCCGAGAAGCGCTTGAGTTGCTCGAGTTGGACATGCGTGCGGCAGCCAAAGAGCTCGATTTCGAGAAAGCAGCCGATTTACGCGACGTGATTCTCGAATTACGTGCGGAGTATCGCTTATAAAAGGACACAATTATGAAATGGACATTAACAAAGGACTTACCAGAACTGGAAGGGAAAATCGTTCCAAGCCAAATGGAGGGATTTTCCTTTCAAGTGGTGAGTGCCAGCAAAAAACAAGGCTTAGAAATGGTAGCGCTCGATGAGGTTAACGAGCGCTATACATTGTTTGATATCTGGGCAACGAGTAGTAGCATCGCTCAAGCCTTGCGCGAAGAGGCAGAGGAGCTAGTATTCCAATGGATGCATCCCGAGCAATCGGATATTGAAGGAGCGCGTCAGAAGTGGACGAAGTGGATAACTGAAAATATCGTCCCGTATCATGGCAATCCGTTTGAGAAGACGGAGGCGATGGGGTTTACGGTTGAAGAAGGCGGTAAATGGTATGCGCTTATGATGGAAGTTCCGCTTCAAAAACTAGGAGTCGCTTCCCAAGCGAATGCCCTCATTTTGAATGTGAAAATCCATCCGGAAGATAAGGAACGACTCCTATCGACGGACGGGATTTTCGAAGCCTATCATATGAATAAGAAGCATTGGATTTCAATCGCGCTAAATGTATGCATAGATGACGCACTCATAAAAGAGTGTATCTATACTAGCTACAAATGTGTTTCGAAGAAAGACGATTCTTTACTTTCAAAGAGAGATTCGCTATAATTTTCAACATAGCGTTTTAGCAAAAAGGAGATTTTTTTATGGTAAATATTGCAATTGTAGGAGCGACAGGTGTCGTAGGAAATAAAATGATTGAACGTTTAGAAGAAAGCAACTTACAAGTAGACCACTTATATCTACTTGCGTCAGCACGTTCAGCAGGGAAAGTACTACAGTTTAAAGGGAAAGATTATGTAGTTGAAGAATTAACGGAAGACTCCTTCAAGCGTGATATTGACTACGCCATTTTCTCAGCAGGGGGCGGCACTTCATTGAAGTTTGCGCCAATCGCAGAACGAGACGGCGTGATTGTCATCGATAACTCAAGCGCATGGAGAATGGATCCAGAGATTGATTTAGTCGTGCCAGAATGTAACGCACCAACATTAGAGCGTAAGATTATCGCGAATCCAAACTGCTCAACAATCCAATCAGTAGTGCCATTACGTCCATTGCATGATGCTTTTGGCTTAAAACGTGTCGCATATACCACTTACCAAGCTGTTTCAGGTTCTGGACAAGCAGGGATTAACGATTTAAGAAACGGGGAAAAAGGGGAAGCTCCAACAAACTACCCACATCCAATTTACAATAATGTATTGCCACATATCGATGTGTTTTTAGAAAACGGCTATACAAAAGAAGAAATGAAAATGATTCAAGAAACACGCAAGATTCTAGGGTTATCAGACGATGTAGCGATTACGGCTACTTGTGTCCGTGTGCCTGTTTATAACTCGCACTCTGTAGAAATCAATGTGACTTTCGAAAAAGATACAACACCTGAAGAAATTCGTGCAATTTTAGAAAAAGCACCAGGAGTGGTCGTTCTAGATAAGCCTGAGGAAAATGTATACCCAACACCATTACAAGCAACTGGACATGATGAAGTATATGTGGGACGTATTCGTCGCGACATCTCTCAACCAAATAGCTTCCACATTTGGTGTGTGGGTGACAACATCCGTAAGGGTGCAGCGAGCAATGCCATCCAAATTGCGGAGTACATTGAAGCACACGGATTACGTAAATAATTCAATAGAAGACTGGGCATTTAGGGCACAGTATAGTGAATATATGTTGATTACTTCAAATCTTTACGGATATCTTCATAATAGCTATAACGTTGCACCGGTTCGAGCCTAGGTCTCTCACCTTTAAAGCCTCAAGGGAGCGTACGGAATAAAATTCCTACGCTCCCTTTTTCGCATTTAATGCCATCCCACGTTATGGCTATTATAGAATCCGTAAGATTTTTCGTAATCAGATTTTTATAAGAAGGAGTTGCCCAGTCTTCTAATGATTATTGACTCCACTACCCTCAACTATGAGTAAAAAATTAGTTATGTATCATGTATGATACGTATCACACATGATACAACTTTAGGAAGAAAAAGTGAGTGTCACATTTTTGTTACGTAACATCATTGTTACACTCTAAAAAATCAAAAGTAGGAAGAAAGTTTTTCCATTTTTGAAGAGGATAAAATGTGCTACAATTAAATTACTATGGATATAAAAGGAAGTATGCGTGTGAACAACTTAAAACCTTTTTTAAAGCCGTATCTGAAAGAAATGATATTGGCACCTTTATTTAAATTATTCGAAGCGATTCTGGAATTGTTAGTTCCGCTCGTTATGGCGGTTATTATTGATAAAGGAATTGGAAACAGGGATACTGCATTGATTCTCCAACAAGGAGCGATTCTGATTGGGCTTGGAATTGTTGGTGTAGTCGTGTCGATTACCGCTCAATATTTTGCGGCAAAGGCGGCGACTGGATTTACTGCCGATGTGAGACAAGCACTCTTTTCAAAAATTCAATACTTTAGTTTCTCGCAACTCGATGCAATCGGAAATGACACTTTACTAACTCGTTTGACGAGTGATATGAATCTCGTGCAAAGTGGGTTAAACATCGCTCTTCGTCTATTGTTACGTTCGCCGTTTATCGTTGCTGGAGCGATTGTGATGGCCTTTGTCGTGAATGTGGAAATGGCATGGACGTTTGTAATCACCGTTCCAATCTTAGCAGTTGTCGTTTTCGGTATAATTTACTGGACGATTCCGATGTATCGCCGTGTGCAAGGACAACTGGATCGCATCATGCGACTCGTGCATGAAAATCTACTTGGCGTGCGTGTGATTCGTGCATTTAACCGCGAAGAAAAAGAAATTCAGACGTTTAGAGAAAATACCGAAGCGTTGAATCAATCGCAACAAAAGGTGAGTGGCCTCTCAGGAGCTATGAACCCTATTACGTTTGTGATTGTGAATGTGGCCCTTATCGTCATTCTTTATGGTGGGGCGATTAAAGTGGATACAGGAACCTTAACGAAAGGGGAAGTCATCGCTTTAACAAACTACATGTCGCAAATTTTAGTGGAGCTCGTAAAATTCGCAAACCTCGTAGTAACGATGACAAAATCACTGGCGAGTGCAGAGCGTATCGATACGATTCTATCGATTGAAGCGGATATGGTCGAAGGGACTAAGGAGGTTCATCCTGAAGGGGAAGTAGCGGTGGCGTTTAATGACGTGACGTTGACGTATCAAGGAGACCAAAACGCAGCGCTGAACCATATCTCATTTACCGCATTGAAAGGACAAACCATCGGCGTTATCGGTGGGACTGGTAGCGGGAAATCGTCTCTAGTGAATATGATTCCTCGTTTCTATGATGCGACTAAAGGGAATGTAGAGGTGTTCGGAGAAGATGTACGTGACTACCGTTTATCATCGCTACGTGGAGCGGTCGGAATGGTCTTGCAAAAGGCGCAACTCTTCCGGGGAACGATTGCCGACAATGTTCGTTTTGGAAATGCATCTGCTTCCAGTGAAGTGATAGAGCATGCACTCGATGTCGCTCAAGCCAGCGAGTTTGTGCAAACGAAAGAAGGCGGACTTGAGTATGGTATCGAACAAAATGGACGCAATTTATCCGGTGGGCAAAAACAACGGATGACGATTGCACGTGCGATTGCGAAACAAGCACCGATTTTAATTTTAGATGATAGTGCTTCGGCATTAGACTTTGCGACCGATGCGAAATTGCGTGAGGCCATAAAGATGCAAACGCCACGTCCAACGACCTTTATCGTGTCACAACGGGCAGCGTCTGTGCAGTATGCGGACTTAATTCTTGTTTTAGATGAAGGAAATCTTGTCGGCAAAGGCACGCATGAAGAGCTCTTAGCCAACAACGAGATTTATCAAGAAATTTACTATTCACAATTTCCAAAGGAGGATGAAGCATGAGACAGACAACTCAATGGGAAACCATCCGTAAAGTCCTCCGCTATATTCGTCGCTACCGTATCTATTTCGTAGTGTCCATTCTTTTGGCGAGTGTGAATGTGTTCGGAACTTTAATGATTCCAAAGCTTGTCGGTGAAGCCGTAGACCAAATGGTGGACAGAGGGCAAGTGTTTTATGACGGCCTCTTTTCAATTATTTGGCAAATCGCACTCTTTACAGGGGCTGCTGCAGTGGCGCAGTGGTTTATGAACCTCAGCAATAACAAAATGACGTACTCTGTGGTTCGTGATCTTCGTAGAGACGCGCTTGAAAAAATCGAGACATTGCCACTTAGTTATTTAGATATTCATCCAGCTGGAGAAATCGAGAGCCGTATTATTGCGGACGCGGATCAATTCGCGGATGGATTATTGATGGGGTTCACACAGTTATTTACCGGTGTGATGACGATTCTAGGAACCTTAGTCTTTATGCTGAGCGTGAATATGACATTGACGCTTGTAGTAGTGGTGGTGACGCCCGTATCTTTCGTGATGGCTAGTTTTGTCGCGAAGAAATCCTACCATTTCTTTAAACAACAATCGGAAATTCGTGGGGACCAAACGGCCTATATGAATGAGATGATTGAGGGAACACGGGTAGTGACGGCCTTTCAGCAACAAGAAAAAGTCATCGAGGACTTCTCGGTCATTAATAAGAAGTTAACGGATGTGTCGCTCAAGGCAATCTTCTTCTCGAGCATCACAAATCCTGCAACGCGCTTTGTTAATAGCATCGTCTACACCAGTGTGGGCGTGTTCGGGGCGTTCTTCGTGATGAGCGGTGGCGTGACGGTGGGGCAACTATCTGCCTTCTTAAGTTACGCGAACCAATATACAAAACCATTCAATGAAATCTCAGGAGTCATTACCGAACTACAAAATGCGATTGCCTGTGCTAACCGCGTGTTTGAACTGTTGGAACAACCTTCTGAGAGTCCGGAGCGTGAAGGGGCTGCGTCTCCTGAAAGCTTTGACGGAGCGGTGGAATTTAGCCATGTAGACTTCTCTTATGTGAAAGACCACCCGCTCATTGAAGATTTCTCGCTCGACGTGAAACCAGGGCAACGTGTGGCGATTGTCGGTCCAACCGGAAGTGGGAAGACGACATTGATTAACTTATTGATGCGTTTCTACGATATTAATAGTGGAAAATTAGCCATCGATGGGCACTCGATTGAAGACATCACTCGTCATTCCTTACGAAATGGATTTGGGATGGTGCTTCAAGAAACATGGCTACAAACTGGAACTGTTCGTGAAAATATCACGATGGGAAATCCGACGATTAGCGAAGAAGAGATGATTCGTATCGCCAAACTTTGCCATATCCATGGATTCGTGAGCCGTCTGCCACAAGGGTACGACACGGTGATTTCAGATGATGGTGGGGACTTCTCACAAGGGCAAAAACAATTGCTCTGCATCGCGCGTGTGATGATGGGACAACCAAATATGCTAATTCTCGATGAGGCAACCTCTTCCATCGATACGCGTACCGAGTTGAAGATTCAAGAAGCTTTCCAACATTTGATGGAAGGACGCACGAGTTTTATCGTGGCACACCGCTTATCAACGATTCGTACGGCGGATGTGATTCTGGTCTTAAAAGACGGACATGTCATTGAAAAAGGAAATCATGCCAGCTTGATGGAACAACGTGGATTTTACTACAATCTCTATCAAAGTCAGTGGCAACATTAATCTAAAAACTAAAAAGAAGCGTAGACTCTAACAAAAGGGTCTACGCTTCTTTGAATGGCTGAAAGTTTGAAATTATCATATATGATAATTTCAAACGATTATGGATTGAACTCTTCTAGAGCTAGAGATGAATTGCAAGTACAAAATTATCATATATGATAATTTCAAACGATTATGGATTGAACTCTTCTAGAGCTAGAGATGAATTGTAAGTACAAAATTATCATATATGATAATTTCAAATGATTATTGATTGAATTCTTCTAGCGCGAGAGATGCTTCTTCCCATTCGGCAAGAAGGGTTTCTTGGCGTTCGAGAAGGGCTCCTTCTTCGGTTGAGAGGGCAGCGGACTTATCTGGGTCAGAATAGTTTTCTTCCAGCGTCATCGCCTCGTGCACTTGTTCGAGGGCGGTTTCGATATCATGCATCTCCGTTTCGAGTTGCTCGATACGTCGTGTGAGCGTACGGATTTGACGTTGCTCTTCTTTAGAAGCATGGTAGCTGGCTTTCGCTTCTGTCATCGGCTCGGCCTTATCTATTGGAGTCTCCTTGGCTTTTTGCAACGCGGCGAGTTCTTCTTTCTCTTGTTTCTTCTCAAGATAGTAGTCATAGTCGCCTAAATACAGCGTACTTCCAGTTTCTTCGATTTCTAAAATAGTCGTTGCGACCTTGTTGATGAAGAAACGGTCATGCGAAACAAAACAAATCGTGCCGTCGTAGTCGATAAGGGCATCCTCGAGGACTTCTTTACTGTCGATGTCCAAGTGGTTCGTTGGTTCGTCGAGCAGTAGGAAATTATCATGTTCAAGTGACAGTTTGCAAAGTGCCAGACGCGCCTTTTCACCCCCGCTGAGTTGAGCGGTTGTTTTCTCCACGTCGTTTCCTGAGAAAAGGAAACTGCCCAGAATCGAACGAACGTCTTTTTCAGGCATCGTAGAGTGTCGAGACCAGAGTTCCTCTAGAACCGTTTGATTGGTTGAGAGGCCGGCCAAGTTTTGATCATAGTAACCGACTTGAACGCCAGCGCCTAACTCAATCGACCCTTCGATTAAAGGTAATTCACCCGTAATCGACTTCAAGAGGGTCGATTTTCCAATACCATTAGGCCCTACAATCGCGATGGCTTCACGCTTGCGAAGCTGGAAGGAAATCGGACCGCTCAAGGCTTCGTGGTCGTAGCCGATATAAGCATCGGTTACTTGCAGCACTTGGTTTCCAGATTCGCGTTCCACGGTAAATTCAAATCGAGCAGAGCGCTGATCTCCTTTTGGTTTCTCTAAGCGTTCCATTTTCTCGAGTTTCTTCCGACGTGATTGCGCGCGTTTTGTGGTTGAGGCGCGTACCAAGTTTTTCGCGATGAATTCTTCCAAGTCGTGAATCTCTTGTTGCTGTTTCTCGTAGGCTTTTTGTTTCAGTAAATAGCGTTGCTCGCGTTCTTCTAAGTAGTGCGAGTAGTTTCCTTTGTAATATTCGCAGGCCTTATGACTGATTTCATAGACTTCGTTACACACACGGTCCAAGAAATATTGGTCGTGGGATACGATGACAAGGGCGCTACTAGAAGAGCGTAAGTAGTCTTCAAGCCACGTCAATGTCTCGATATCCAAGTGGTTGGTCGGTTCGTCTAAGATGAGTAAGTCGTGTTTCTCTAATAAAATACGAGCCAGAGCGAGACGAGTACGTTGGCCTCCAGAGAGTGATTGAATCGGTTGGTCGTAGTCTTCCGGATAGAAACGGAAGCCGTGAAGCACGGTGCGAATTTCAGACTCGTACCCATACGCATTCTTTTGGTTCAATTCTTCTTGTAGTTGGTCGTATCGTTTTAAGGCAAGTTCGTACGCCACGGGGTCACTTAGAAGGTCTGGGTCACCAAGTTGTTCGGCCGCTTTTTGCGCTTGTTTCTTCAAGGTTTCCACATCTTCGAAGAGATGTACCATTTCTTCCCAAACGGTGCGGGAAGACTGGATGGCAGCGTATTGGTCTAAGTAGCCAATCGAGAGGTCTTTCTTCTTTGACACAGCGCCAAGAGAAGGTTCTTCAATCCCAGCCAACATTTTTAAGAGCGTGGATTTTCCAGTCCCATTTCGACCAACGATGGCAATGCGCGAATTTTCTTGAATATGAATCGTAATATTTTCAAATAGGACTTCATCCGCAAAAGTACGCGCGAGTCCTTGTCCTTGTAATAAAATCATGACGGGTCCTTTCAAAGTGGTTTCAGTCTATTTTAGCATAAAAAAGAGGGGGAACAATATTGAAAAGCGTTCGGGTTTGCATTCACATTCACAATAGGGAGGTTGTGAAGAAAAAAGCACAAAGTCTGCTGTATATAAGCGAAATTTAGGAATGTTCGTGAGGGATAAGCAAAGTGTTTGTGAAATGAAATGTCGTTGTGATAGAATACGCATGAATAAAAAAGAATAAGGGAGTCTTATTAATGAAAGATTTAAACGAATTAAAAGAAATCGAAGTGCCACGCGCAACTGCGAAACGTTTGGCCATTTATCATCGTTACTTACGTTTCTTGCATGACGCAGGAAAACGTCGCATCTCATCAACTGAATTAAGTGAAGCTGTAAAAGTCGATAGCGCAACAATCCGTCGTGATTTCTCATACTTTGGCGCTTTAGGAAAACGTGGATATGGATATGATGTAGAATACTTATTAGAATTCTTCAGCCATACTTTAAACCAAGATCGCCTCACAAACGTCGCTTTAGTAGGGGTTGGTAAATTAGGACAAGCGCTCTTAAACTACAACTTCCACCAAAGCAACAACGTGCGTATTAGCGCAGCGTTTGACGTAAACGAAGACATCGTTGGAACAATCCAAACTGGTGTGCCAGTTTACAGCATGGATGAAATGGTAGAACAATTGAAAGTTCAACAAATCCAAGTGGCTATCTTAACAGTACCTCAAGATGTCGCTCAAGAAACAGCAGACCGCTTAGTAGAAGCAAATGTTCGCGGAATCTTGAACTTCACACCAATCCGCTTAGACGTACCAGAAGACGTTCGCGTTCAAAACGTGGACTTAACAAACGAACTACAAACTCTAATTTATTTCTTGGATAATCAAAAATAATATGACAAAAGGCATCCGCAAAGGGTGTCTTTTTTGTGTGGAAAAATAGGTGATAAAACTTGAATACGTATTTATACGTGCTAAAATAAATGCAGGAGGTATAGCACATGTTATTAACGTATCCAGCATTAATTTATGTTACGGTAGAGGAAGAGGATAGCCCATATTTTGTTCACTTCCCAGACTTTGAAAATTCAGCAACACAAGGACGTACGATTTCTGAAGCGATGAGTAATGCCAGTGAGTATTTAGGAATGATGGCTGCGAGCCTCATTGAAGAAGGAGAAAAATTACCAGAAGCCTCCGCAATCAATGATTTGACACTTGAAGAAGATTTTCCATTTAAAGACGATGAAGATGTAGCCTCAGAATATAATCTGGATCGGTCTTTTAAAACAATGGTGATGGTTGATGTTGAGGATTATTTAGATGCCACAAAACTCGTCAAGAAAACATTGACGATACCAAAATGGGCTAATGACTTGGCGGTTAAACGCAACATTAACTTCTCTCAATTGCTGACGACAGCGATTGTGAATGAAGTGCGGATGTAAAAATACTTCTTTAGGGGGGCAGTCTAAAATATATTATCTATTAAATCTTCACAATTTTAAAAAAAATGATATACTTATAAAAAGGATTTTTGTGTAATTAATAGTAGAGGAGAACTAGTAATGAAAAAAACAATAATAATCTTACTTAGTTTATTAATGACCATCGGATTAGTTTTAGGAGGATGTAAAATAATGACACAATCTGAAAACGATAAAATAGAAGAAATCGTTAAGAGTGAAGAAGTTGAACAGATATATTTGAAACGATTAAAGTCGATTGACCCTGATGCTTTTACCGAAAAAGGAGCAATACAAAAATATACAATTAACTATTTTAAGAAAATACCAACAGGCGGAATCTTTGTTTATCTTTATGTTAATGACAATAAAGATTATACAGTCTCCGTACACCTTTATATGGATTATAATACTGGTAAGATTAAAAATGGTGGAGGAAGTTGGTCACCGGAGTTGGATAAATTTGTAAAAGGAAAAAAAGATGAATAAAATTTATACTGATTTACAAAACAAAATAATTGCTGAACAAGAGTATGATGAAACATTAAAAGTAGGTTTTCCACTAAATATCCCAGATGGTAATGGTGATAATGAACTTACTGTCGGCATAGTTAAAGAAAAATTTCATTATATTATTAGTGGCCTTGATGGTTATGTCATTGAGAATGCTGAAACTAAAGAAGTAATAGTGTTATTTCAGGGCTCAGAACAACCTTTTTCTTTAGGAGGTTTAATAGATTGGGGATTAAATGATTTTCCAATGGCAAAGAACATATTTCTGCAATACCAAGTAGCAACTCCTCAATTATATGCTGCGGCAAATAAATTAAATCAAATACTAAGAGATTATCCAGAGGCTCAAATTAGTTTATATGCACATTCTTTGGGTGGGATGGATGTGCAGTTTGCGTTAGCAAATGTTACTGACCCTTCTCGTATTAAAGAGGCTCATATTTATCAAACTCCAAATATATACATGCAATTAACACCTGCACAAAAGAAAACGGTAGATTTATTGAAATATAGAATCCATAATTATGTCGATGATATGGATATAGTGGCTCTTGCGTATCCAAAAAGTGGAAGTGAAAATTCTGTAGGAATTGTACATCATGTGGATGCAAACGCAGTAAATAATCCTATCTCACAACATATGTGGGGAGGTTACAGTTTTGATAATTACGGAAAATTAAGAGAAAAAGAAGACACAACAGATATTGAAAGAAGATATGCAAAATCAAGAGATTTGATGAGAATGGGTATGTACCGCTTTTCTTTACTTAAGAGAAAATTAGCGTTTTTTGGTTTGACAGGAAGCAAAAAAATATTTCTAGATTCTGAACACGCACAGGTGCTCTTATCCTCTGTGATGAAAGCATCACAAGTGGCGGCTGAAGAATTAAAGAAAATTTACATGCAATCAATTAATGAAGCTGAAGAAATAATGACAAGCACATATATTGTACCTTTTGGATATTCCTTATCCCCTGAAGAAGTTGCAGAAGCCTATCGTCAAGGTGGTGTGAATAGACAGAATATTGTTAATGATATTGTTGAAACTATAAAAACATATGTGGACACTGGCGATATGTTATCTGCAGAGTTTAATGCGTTAGCATCGGAAATTAATTCGGGAATTCAGGAATTATTAAATCATGATGCGCAGTTAGCGGGAGAGTTTAATCAATGGAAAAAAATGAATCGATAAGTGATGCTATAATGGTGCAACAATTGAAATTAGAGCAACTTGAAGATCAATATCGGTCTAATAGTAGAGAATTAGAAAACCAGCAAAACGAACTGTTATTAAAAAAGAATAGATTACTTAGATATCTAGAAGAAATTGACCAAATGACTTATCAATATATACTACAATCGGATATTGACGTAACAGAAGATTTATCTCGGTTGAGATACTTTTCAAATGCATTGTTCGACGATATAATGGCTGCTTATACAGAAAATCGGATAAAATTAGATGAAAATAAAGTTAATCTTGATAACAATTATAAAAAGGAAAAAAAGAATATTGATACTGAGATTGAACTAATTTATTCTAAAAGACGGAATTATAGTTAAATGATGAGGGAGATTTTTCTAATGATGAGACAAAATATAAATAATTATTTTTCAGGATTGATGGAAAATGAAAAGCTAATTAAAAAGGATATGGAGAAATCAATGATTACAAATTTTCTTGCGCCATTAAAAATCAGGGAAAAGGAAGAATTGAAAAATAAACAAGTAAAAAAAATGATAAAAGAATCCAGGGTTGCAAAAAGCAACATGAAAAAAATAGTATCTGAGATAGATTCTTCCATTGAGGGGGCTTTTTCCAAAAAGGTTGTAGAAACACTTAACAATAAAATTGAAGCATATAAAACAGGATTACCTACAAATTTTAAAGGACAGGACTATAAATATAGTAAAAGAGCGGGAAAATAACAGCAGATATTAGAAAGTATTAAAGCACTAATCCAATCCGATTTGCGGAGCGATTAGTGCTTTTTTACGAATCGAGCGAGTATTTATAACGAGTGTAGTTCGTGATATACTATGAAAAAATAGATTGTGTACAGTTTTAAAAGGAGGGGATTGAAATTGAAAAAGCTGATAATAGTACTTTTAGTAGTTGTGGGCTTAGTAGTTGGTGGATACACAATAATGAGAATAGTTCGCAATCATGAGATGGTCCAAATCGTTAAGAGTGATGAGGTCAAAACAATTATTGAGAGCAATTTGAAGCAAA
>CAUTST010000036.1:0-15106 GCA_963540995.1 uncultured Streptococcus sp. | reverse complement strand
CGTTTTGTTAAATTGGTTTATTTTATTGTTCTTGCTAGCACTAAAATAATTAGTAGATTTACATCGAATTTTACCGCAATTTAAAAAAATGTGGTATAATAGGGAAGGCTATCTAGGCATGAAAGGAGATTTTATGAACGAGAATATTTCATTGCCAGAATTTATGAGAAATGAGCTCGTAATTAAGAAGCATTTGGAGCTTCGACAGCGAAAAGGTTATTTAATTTCAAAACGAATTTTTGATATTGTAATATCGCTATTACTACTAGCACCATTATCTATCGTGTTTTTAATAATTGCGGTTGCCATCAAATTAGAAGATGGAGGACCTGTATTTTATAGGCAGGAACGCGTAACAACAAATGGGCGCAAATTTAAAATTTTTAAATTTAGAACGATGATTCTCGATGCGGATAAAGTAGGGCCGCTTGTGACAGAAGACCATGATCCACGTATTACAAAAGTGGGACGTCGTGTGCGTAATTATCGTTTAGATGAAGTAGCCCAGCTAATCAACGTATTGATTGGAGATATGTCTTTTGTAGGTGCAAGACCAGAAGTGCAAAAATATGTTGATGCATATACACCAGAAATGCAGACAACATTATTATTGCCAGCAGGTGTAACCTCTCTAGCAGCCATTGAATTCAGACACGAAGCAGAAAAAATTGCAGAGTGGACCAAACAAGGGTTGACCGTCGATGAGGCCTATATCGAGCATATCTTACCAGAAAAAATGCAATACAATATTGATTATTTAGAAAAATGTAGTTTAAAAAATGATATTGCAATTATGGTGAAAACTGTGATTGCGGTTTTAAAATAATTTGGAGGAAACAACATGAAAGTTAGAAATATTCCATTCTCACCACCAGATATTACAGAAAAGGAAATTAACAATGTAGTCGAAGTACTACAATCTGGTTGGATTACAACAGGACCAAAAACAAAAGAATTTGAACGTCAATTAGCAGAGTATTTAGGCACTGAAAAAGTGGTGTGCTTAAACTCAGCAACAGCTGCTTTAGAATTGGCATTACGCGTGTTAGGCGTAGGGCCTGGAGATGAAGTCATCGTTCCTGCATATACTTACACTGCTTCATGTAGTGTTATTGAGCACGTAGGAGCAACACCTGTGATGGTTGATATTCAAGAAGATCATTTTGAAATGAACTATGATGCTTTAGCCCAAGCTATCACTGAAAAAACAAAAGTGGTGATTCCTGTAGAATTAGCTGGAGTACCATGTGACTACCGTCGTATTTTCGAAGTAGTGGAATCAAAACGTGGTTTATTCCAACCATCTACAAACTTACAACGTTACTTTAACCGTATTATTGTTGTTTCTGACTGTGCACATGCAATTGGAACCACTCGTGATGGAGTGTCCGTTGCGAAACTGGCTGACTTTGCATCGTATTCATTCCATGCGGTTAAGAATTTAACAACAGCAGAAGGTGGATGTATTACATGGAATCCAGAAAACGAATTGGATTCTGAAGCAATGTATAAAGAGTTCCAAGTATATTCACTACACGGACAAACAAAAGATGCGTTAGCAAAAATTAAACCAGGTTCTTGGGAATACGATATCGTAATCCCTGGATACAAGTGCAATATGCCAGATATTATGGCTGCCATTGGGTTAGCGCAATTAGAACGTTACCCACAATTATTGGAACGTAGAAAAGAAATCGTACGTAATCTTGATAAAGGGTTATCTGTAGATAAACGTATCCAAGTATTACCACATGAAGGTAAAAACTACGAATCTTCACGTCACTTATACATTACACGTGTGCAAGGCGCAAGTTATGACCAACGTGGAGAAATTATTACGAAAATGGCAGAGCGTGGCGTTTCATGTAACGTTCACTACAAACCGCTTCCGCTATTAACAGCCTACCAAAATATGGGATTCCGTATGGAAGATTATCCAAATGCGTATCGCTTCTTTGAAAATGAAGTGACATTACCATTACATGGCTTATTAAGTGATGAAGATGTTGATTATATTATTCAAAACTACTTAGAAGTAATTCAAGAAGTGCTTGGATAGACTGGAGAGGAGAATAAAATGAATAATCGATTAAGAATTTTATTATTATTCATCGTTGACTCGCTACTTGTTGTCGGTTCAGTATTTCTAGGATTTCGTTTAGTAACAGAAGGATTGATTCGTAATATTCACGGATTAACGATTACAGCGATTTTGTCGTTAGTAGCCTATTATGTTTTCTCTTATTTCTTTAATCTTTATTGGAGAGATTGGGAATTCGCTAGTGTGTATGAAGTAATCACAGTCGTAAAATGTGTGTCTGCAACAGTAATTGTTTCAACGATTTCAGGCTTAGCCTTCTTTGATACGAAAGTGACTTGGCAATTTTTAATTGTCTGCTGGTTATTACTCGTGATTTCTATCGGCGGTGTTCGATTATCCATGCGTGTGTTCCGTGAATTCTTTGCGGATAGCTCAGTCGTGGGAAATGCGAAACCAACGCTAATCGTTGGAGCAGGGGCAGCGGGTACTTTGTTAGTTCGTCAAATGTTGATGCATCCAGCAATGAGAATGAATCCAATCGCTTTTGTTGATGATGATCCAGATAAATTACGTAAAGATGTATACGGAGTTCGTATTTTAGGAGCTATCAAGGATATTGAACGTATTGTGGATACGATGGGGATTACAAAAGTCGTAATTGCGATGCCATCTCTTCCAATTAAGAAATTAAATGAAGTGTATGATGTCGCTCGTAAAACAGGTGCGGAATGTGTGATTTTACCTAACATTGATGATGTCATGAGTGGGAACTTACACGTACAACAACTACGAAATGTTGAAATTGAAGACTTATTAGGTCGTGATCCTGTTCAATTAGATCAAACGATGATTGAGAAGCAACTTCGTGGCAAGAAAATTCTTGTAACAGGTGCTGGTGGTTCAATTGGTTCAGAAATTTGCCGTCAAGTAGCAAAATTCAAACCAAAAGAAATCATCATTTTAGGACATGGTGAAAATAGTATTTATCAATTAAATATGGAATTAGTGGGGAAATACTCTCAACACTTTACAATTACACCAGTCATTGCTGATGTACAAGATCGTAAACGTATCTTTGAAGTGATGAATAAATACAAACCAGATGTGGTTTACCATGCTGCGGCTCATAAACACGTACCGTTAATGGAAATTAACCCTCGTGAAGCTGTGAAGAATAACATTCTCGGAACTAGAAATGTAGCGGAAGCAGCAAGTCATGCACGAGTGAAAGCATTCGTAATGGTCTCAACAGATAAGGCTGTAAACCCACCAAATATTATGGGGGCTACAAAACGCTTGTGTGAAATGATTGTTCAAGACATGGCTACACGTAGCGAATATACTAAATTTGTAGCGGTTCGTTTTGGGAATGTATTAGGGTCTCGAGGTTCAGTAATACCGCTCTTCAAAAAGCAAATTGCTGAAGGGGGTCCTGTCACAGTAACGCATCCAGATATTGTTCGTTACTTTATGACAATTCCAGAAGCAGCGCAATTAGTGATTCAAGCAGGTGCGCTTGCTCGTGGTGGAGAAATCTTCGTGTTAGATATGGGACAACCCGTGAAGATTGTGGACTTAGCGAAAAACTTAATTCGACTCTCAGGCTTCAATGAAGGAGATATCGAAATTAAGTTTACTGGATTACGTCCTGGAGAGAAGATGTATGAAGAGTTACTAAACGAAGGTGAAGTAAATCCAAAACAAGTCTTTCCGAAGATTCATATCGGGATTGCGGACAATTCTCAAATCAATCGTGTGTATAATTTCATTGAGAACTTTGAAAATTATACTGAACAAGAATTACACGATGAATTGATTGATATTGCGAATAAAAAGAAATAGTTAAAGAGGTCGATGATTCCATCGACCTTTTTTGGTGATATTTCTGTTTTTATAAAAAGAACTATCTTATAATAGGAGTAGAATAAAATATAGGAGATTATTATGAAAGTTAGTATTATTATCACAGCAAAAAATGAAGAAAAATATTTACCGATGCTATTGGAAGATATTTTAAATCAAACCTATCCTCTTCAAAATATGGAAGTTGTATTAATGGACTCTAATTCAACAGACAATACGAGAAGACTAATGGAGGAATTTAAGCAATCCAATAGTACATTGGGTGTTCAAGTCGTTCCGAACAGTCGTCAAATTCAAGCGGCTGGGTTTAATGAAGGTGTGAAACACGCTACAGGGGATGTTGTTTTAAAAATTGATGCTCACTCACGAATTCCTGCAGATTTTGTCGAAAAAAATGTGAATGAAATTTTAGCAGGGGCATATGTTTGTGGTGGTAATAGACCAACTATCGTAGACTCTGATGATAACTTTTCTAAAACATTACATATTGTCGAAGAATCAGCGTTAGGAAGTAGCATTGCAAATTACAGGAAATCTAATGCGAAAAGAAAAGTGAATTCTATTTTCCATGGAATGTACCGAAAAGAAGTATTTGAAAAAGTTGGACTTGCGGATGAAAGATTGTTGCGTACAGAAGATAATGAATTCCATTATAGGGTACGTAAAGCGGGTTATGATATTATTTTTAACCCTGAAATTGAATCATTCCAATATATTCGCCCAACCTTTATAAAAATGATTCAACAAAAATTTGCGAATGGCTATTGGATTGGATTAACATCACACGTTTGTCGTGAATGCTTATCTTTATTCCATTTCGGTCCTGGTGTGTTTGTGGCTACTTTACTATTTTTAATGTTGCTTACACCATTTAGTTTTGCACCATTATTAACAGTGTTTGGATTTTATTTATTGGCAGTCCTAGGGTTATCCATCTTTGAAATTTCTAAGCAAAAATATAATCATACGTTACTATTGATTCCTTTTATTATGATTGCCATTCACTTTGCTTATGGTATTGGAACGATTAAAGGATGGATTTTTGGATTTGAATTTAAAAAAGAGTATTTTGACTCAGAAGATAAATCTTAAAATTACTATAAATACTATAAATACTCATGAATTCAAGAAAATCTATGGTATAATAAACTGATTGTATGGTTATTGGAGTGGAATGAATGAGAGTAAATGAAGAAAAAATTTCAAATAGAAGAAAGCAAAGAAAAAATCAGAAAAGAAGAAAAATTGTTTTTACAGTATTGCTGGCAATTGCTGCAATATTGATTGCGGGAACTGCTTATGCATGGAGTCGGATTTCTAAAGCAGAAGATGCCATCCATCAAAAGGTGGAAACTGTGCAATTACGTGATGAAGAATTAACAGATGATAGCAGTTTTTCGGTTCTTCTATTAGGGATTGATAATGGAGCTTATGGTCGTGATACGGAAGTAGGTCGTTCAGATACAATGCTTCTTGTTACGGTAAATCCAAAACTTAAGAAAACAACGATGATTAGTATTCCGCGAGATTCTTATACTGAAATTATTGGGTATGGTACTTTTGATAAAATTAACCATGCTTATGCATTTGGAAAAGAACAATTCTCAATTAATAGTGTACAAAATATGCTGAATGTTCCGATTGACTACTATGTAACCGTAGATATGCATGGATTGATGGGTCTTGTTGATGCAGTGGGTGGATTAGAGATTACGCCAGCACTCACATTTACCTATGAAGATGAATCATTTACTGAAGGGGTCACACGTCATGTAGATGGAGAAGCAGCCCTTCGATATGCACGTATGCGTTATGATGATCCAGAAGGAGATACAGGACGTCAAAAACGTCAACAATATGTTATTCAAAAACTTGTTGAAAAATTATTAACGTTAGGTTCTGTAACTAAATACGAAGAAATTCTTAAAACATTAGAGAATTCAGTAAAAACAAACTTTACAGTAGAAAAATTATTCCAAATTGCACAAACACATAAAGAAGCTCTGCAACATTTCGAATCGGATACGATTAATGGGGATGGAGCGATGATTAATGGAATTTATTACTTTGTCATTCCAGAAGCTGAAAAAATTCGAGTTTCAAATGTTATCAGAAAGTCACTTGATTTAGAAGAAATTACTGAATTAAAACATATTGAGACCAAAGAGACGCAGTCATCAGTGAATATTGAGCAAAATGCTCCTCAAAATAATTCTGGTGTACAAGAACAAGGAGATACTTACGTTGAACCAAATGTAACTCCAAATTATAACAATAATAATTACAATAATTATAATAACTATAATAACTATAATAACTATAATAATAGCAGTAATGATGACGATGACAATGTGGCACCAACAAATCCATCGAATAATGGTGGAGGTACAAGTGCAGCGACACAGGCAGCACCAGCAACACAGGCGCCACAAGAAACGGCTGCTCCAGAGCAACCACAGCCTGTACAACCAACGCAATCGACTCCTGCAACGCAAGAGCCAGTTGCACCGGTACAATCTACACAAAACCCTTAATAGCATTGGAGTGAAAAGATGAACGAATCAAATGAATGGACGAGACAAGGGAGACGTCAAGAAAAGAAAAAGAAAAAAGGACGTATTGGGTTCATTTTTATCCTTTTACTAGCAATCATTGCAGTAGCGGGAACTTATTACGCAAGTAAAATCAATTCGACGATTAGTTCTATTACTCAAAGTGTGGGAAATCGAACAGAAGAAGAAGCGAATGAGATTATTAAAAATGCCAAACCAATTAATATTTTGTTACTAGGGATTGATAATGGAGCATATGGACGTACAGAAGAAGATGGACGTTCAGATACAATGTTACTATTAACGATTAATCCATCAACGAAGCAATCACAATTACTAAGTTTACCTCGTGATACTTACACTGAAATTGTTGGAACAGGTAGCTACGATAAATTGAACCACGCCTTTGCTTATGGGAAAGCACCGATGGTTATAGAATCTGTAGAGAAACTATTAGATACAACAATTGATTTCTATGTTCAGATTAATATGGAAGGATTAATGGAATTCGTGGATGCTGTGGGTGGCATCGAAGTGACAAGTCCGTTAACGTTCACTTATGAAGGACGTTCTTTTGTGGAAGGGAAAACAGAACTACTAGATGGAGAAAGTGCCTTACGCTTTGCACGTATGCGTTACGATGATCCAGAAGGGGATTATGGTCGTCAAAAACGTCAACGTATCGTTATCGAGGAACTCGTTAAGAAATTGATGACTTTTAATTCTGTTACAAACTTTGAGCAATTAATGAGTGCGGTAAGTAAGAACGTGAAAACAGACATACCAATTGGACAAGTGATGGCCCTTAAAAATACTTATGGCCCTGCTATTACAGGAAATAATTTAACACAAACCTTTATCGAAGAAAGACAGTTATTATTAACAAACAATGCAGGAGAGCAAATCTATTACTCATATGCAACGGATGAAGTGTTGCTTGAAGTAAGTAATTCAATCCGTAAGTTAATGGGACAACCAACTGTTCAAACGTATCCATTACTTCAAGAAAGAGAAGATTTATATTATTTAACAACTCCGTAATAGAGAAATAAGAGGTGTATAAAATGATTTATGCTGGGATTTTAGCCGGTGGAACCGGAACTCGTATGGGAATCCAAGAAATGCCAAAACAATTTCTACCATTAGGGAACAAACCAATTATTATTCACACAGTCGAAAAATTCTTGTTTGTTCCAGATGTAGATGTTGTTTATGTAGCGGTTCATCCGAACTGGGTGAGCTACTTCAATGATTTATTAGACAAACATATTTTGACGAATAAAGACAAAATCCGTGTCGTTAGCGGTGGCGGAAATCGTAACGATAGTATCTTGAGCATTATTACAGATATTAAGAATAGCGATTCATTCTCAAGTGAGGATGTATTGATTACGCATGATGCAGTGCGTCCGTTTGTTTCATATCGTATGATTGTCGATAATATTGAAGCGATGAAACACTATGATGTAGCTGACACAGTAGTGATGGCAAATGATACAATCGTTGAATCTGTAGATGGAAAAGTGATTTCTTCCATTCCAAACAGAACGCATATGTATCAAGGACAAACACCTCAAACATTTAAGATTCAAGCATTCACAGACTTATATGATGGCCTTACAGATGATGTCAAAGAAATCTTGACAGATGCATGTAAAGTATTCGTGGTGAATGATGTGAAAGTAGCCCTTGTTGAAGGGGAATATTCAAACATTAAAATTACAACAGTAACAGACTTGAAAATTGCGCAAGCGATGTTAGGAGAGATTTAAAATGATTAATCGAGTGTATCAACTCATTCGTCCATCGTTTTTCTCAATTAAATACGAAGATGTGTCATTCTATGAAGAAGATACTGTAGTGGTACGACCAAACTATTTAGCGTTGTGTCATGCAGACCAACGTTACTTCCAAGGGACACGTCCAGCTAAAATTTTGCAGAAGAAATTACCAATGGCATTGATTCATGAATGTTGTGGAATTGTTGTTGCGGACCCAACAGGAACATATAAGCCAGGAGACCATGTGGTGATGATTCCAAACCAACCACCACGTGATTTTGACCATGAGACAGAGTTCTATGAGAACTATGTGAATGGAACATACTTCCGTTCAAGTGGCCATGATGGATTCATGCGCGAATTCGTGACAATTCCAATCGACCGTGTTGTGAAATACGAAGATGTTCCAGATAAAGTCGCTGCCATTTCTGAATTCGTTTCAGTTGGAGTTCACGGATTACGTCGTTTTGACAAGGTAGCTCATAGCCGTCGTAATCGTATTGTGGTATGGGGATCAGGAAGTTTAGCGTATGTTGTTGCAACAATTGCCAAAGCAAAGTTTCCAGAGTCAAAAATTATTATTGTGGGTAAAAATCCTGAAAAGTTACGCCTCTTCTCATTCGTAGATGAAGTGTATGATGTGAGTGAACTTCCAGAAGACTTTACATTCGATCACGCTATTGAATGTGTTGGCGGTAGCGGTACACAAGATGCGTATCGTGAAATTATCCGTCATATTCAACCTCAAGGAACGGTTGTTATGATGGGAGTTAGTGAGTTTGAAGTGCCATTAAACACGCGTGACATTCTTGAAAAAGGATTGACTTGGGTCGGTAGCTCACGTTCAGGTCGTAAAGACTTTGAAGAGGCCGTTCAATTCATGTCAGATCCAAAAGTACATGCACGTTTGAACTTAATTATTTTTGAATCAAATCCAATACAAGAAATGAAAGATATTTATCATTTCTTCGAGGAAGATAAATTAACGCCATTTAAAACAGTGGCTAAATGGGATATTTAGAAAGTGGGGAAAACATGGAACCATTACAAGAGAAATGCTTAGAAATGGCTGAATACTTTGTGTCATTTTGTAAGCAACATGAATTATTATGTTATTTATGCGGTGGTGGGGCCATTGGAGCACTTCGCCATAAAGGTTTTATCCCTTGGGATGATGATTTAGATTTCTTTATGCCACGTAAAGATTATAAAAAACTAATCGAGTTGTGGCCAAAAGAAGCAGATGAGCGTTATGTGATGTCAAATAGTGACGAACATTACTTAGACCGGAATTTATTCGTGACGATTCGTGATAAGGAAACGACATGCGTGAAGCCTTATCAAGCGGATTTAGATGTCCCACACGGGTTAGCGATTGATATCCTACCGCTAGATTATTATCCGAAATCAGAATCAGAAAGAAAGAAACAAGTCCGCTGGGCATTGATTTATTCATTGTTCCGCGCACAAACAATACCCGAAAAACATGGTGGGCTAATGAAATGGGGAAGTTTATTCTTGTTAGGATTATTCCCAACACGTTCATTACGGTATAAGATTTGGAGTAAGGCGCAGCGTGAGATGACAAAGTACACACGTGAAGAAAGTGATGGGATTACTGAACTTTGTGCAGGCCCTGGATATATGAAAAATAAATATCCAATCGAAAGCTTTGAATCAGCGCTATTTGTACCATTTGAACAAACGGAAATGCCAATTCCAGTTGGATACGATACTTACTTAAAAACAGCATTTGGTGATTATATGACACCACCTCCAGCAGACAAGCAAGTAGCACATCATGATGCATTATTTGTTGACCTTGAAAATGGATACGAGAAGTATAAAGGGGAGTATTATGGGAAGTAAGAAAAAAATTCTTGTTTATTTATGGTCCTTTTCTCTTGGTGGTGGAGCTGAAAAAATCCTCTCAACCATCGTTAATCATCTTGATTTAGAAAAATATGATGTCGATATTCTAGAAATAGAACATTTTGACAAAGGGTATGAACCTGTTCCTGAAGGTGTTCGCATTCTAAAACCGTATAAGTCAAAGAAACATTCGCGCGTAATTGAAGCGTTGCTTTGGAGAGCAAGAATATGGTTTCCATATGCTGTCCGAAACAAACTTATTAAAGATGAATATGACATTGAAATCTCATTCACAATTATGAATCCAGCGTTTCCTTTCTCGAAACGTCCGGAAGTGAAGAAAGTTGCGTGGATTCATGGAAGCATTGAGGAGTTCTTAAAACCAGAGAATGCATCTTACCGAGAAAATCATCGTCAACATTTAGAAACCGCCAATAACATCGTCGCAATCTCAAAGAAAACACGGAAGTCAATTGAAACTGTCTATCCAGAGTTTAAAGAAAAGATTGTAACGATTTATAATGGATATAACTTTGATGAAATCATTCAAAAGTCTAATGAGATATATGAAGATATTGTTGAAGAAGATAGTATTGCAGTTATTGGTCGCCTGGAGAAAAAGAAAGGGACAGATAGAGCCCTTGAAGTTTTCCGTCAATTACTTGAAGTAAGACCAACTGCTCATATTTATTTTATTGGTAGTGGTGACCAAGAATTACAGTTAAAAGAAAAAACTATTGAATTAGGGCTGCAAGATAGAGTCCATTTCTTAGGATATCAAAAAAATCCATATCCTATCTTGAAAAGAGTAAAAGTGCTCCTTTCAATGTCTCAGCAAGAAGGCTTTTCAGGAGCCTTTGTAGAGGCGTTGACACTAGGAAAGTCATTTGTTTCTACGGATGTTGGTGGTGCTGAAGAATTGAGTGGAAACGGACAGTTTGGAACAATAATCCAAAGGGATGAAGAAGCTGTCGCAGCTTTAAATGACAGAATGAATGACTCTGTTGATACAGAGGTAATGGATGCTTATATTGAACGCTTCACAATTGAAGCACAAATGAAACAAATATTGGAGATGTTAGAAAGGGAAGAAAATGAAAAAATCGACAATTAGTTTAAAAGGTTTATTATTTTTTGCTGTGGTACTGAGCGCCCTTATCTCGGGGCTTCTCTTGTTCATAGCGAGTGTTCAGTCAAATCTAGTACTTCAACTAGGTGCAGTGACGCTCTTATATGTAACCGCGATTATCTATTGTTTGCTTGATTTGAAATACTATATTGTCCATTTTATGTTTCTCTTGATGATTGGAATATTCCTGTTTAACCGGCCAATCATTTATTATATGAATAATGGAATCCTTCAAGAATACTCGAAAGATACTTATCAGTTTTCTTTTACAGCGATAACTATCAGTATTGTGGCGATTATACTTGGCGGAATGATTGGACGATGGACAGCTACGAGATCTCAAAAAACAGTAGCTAAACAAGTGAATCAACGTTTCATTGACAAATTACAACAAGTCTCATTTATTGCCTTTCTCTTTACGTATCCATTCTATGTGTTGCGTTTAGTGGAACGATATATGTTTAGACGTCAAACAACATATTATGCTTACTACGCTGATTTCCAGAGTAAATTACCCTACTTTACGTACTTGTTATCAGCATTTATGTTTTTTGCGCTTTGTACGTATTTAGCAACTAAACCAAGCAAGAAAAAATCACTATTCGTACTACTATTGTATATTGGAGCGAATGCTATTCACTTACTTATCGGAACACGTAATCCATTTATTCTTGCGATTGTGTTCTCGTTTGTTTATTTCTTTATGAGACACTATACAGATAAGAATGAAAAATGGATTGGACGCATAGAAAAGTTCTTACTCGGAGCTGGGACGCCTATTTTGATGCTAGCGATGGGGGTACTAAACTATATTCGTGATGGAGCTTCTGTAAAAGGAACAAGTATTCTTGGCTTATTGGTAGATTTCTTGTATAAGCAATCTACAAGTTTTGGAGCTTTGTCGAAAGGGTTCCTTTATCAATCAGCTTTACCAACTAGGGAGTTTAGAAATTTTACATTTGGTCCAATCATTGAGTACTTTACACGAGGTTCTCTTGGAAATGTGTTACTTGGGACAACACCGTTTTCTAATACGTCAAACAGTCTTGAGTTAGCATTAGAAAGTAATAGTTTTGCTCATAATATTTCCTATATTTCGATGAATAAAGATTATCTCGGAGGGCACGGAATCGGAAGTAGTTACATCATTGAAGTGTATACAGACTATGGTTTTATTGGTTTAATTATTGCCAATCTTCTACTAGGAATGTTATTTGTTTCTCTAGTGAATTCGATGTATACTGGTAAAATGCTAAGAGTGATTCTTTCTCTTGTGATTTTAGAAAATCTCTTCTTTATGCCAAGAAGTAGTTTTATAGAAAGTTTCTATAGTCTATTTACAATGCAGTTTTGGTTCTTTATCGCAGTTCTGTTTATCGTATCAGGCTTGCTTGTAAAGAAAATTGGTTATTATTCACATACAAAGGATGGTTATATTAATGTTTGAAAAATATTCATTTGCAGATTTGATTGCAAATACAGTAAAAAACAAGAAATGGAACTTGATCGGATTTATCGTTCTTTTCTTAGCAATGGCAGTACCACTATCACTTAAAACAATCAACTCTAATGCAGTTGTGAGTGGAGAGGGGAGTTATTCTTCATATATTATCTATAAAATTGATGCACCGGAACAAAACGTTCGTTCTGAAAACTTCGCTAGTGATAATCAATATAGTCAATTTTTTATTAAATTAATTAGCTCTAATATGACTGGCCCATATTTATTTAATGATGTGGATAGCGAGACAGTCTCAAAAATTGCAAGTGAAATTTCAAGTAATGAAACACAATTGCGTAATTCAGATGCAAACTTTTGGGAACAAAAAATTACGTTTAACTCACTTGGGGATTCAACAGGGATTTCTGTTAAAGTATTGACAAAAAGCCTAGAATTAAATCAATTGATTGAAAAGAGAATTGAACAATTAATTGATAAGTATAAAAATACTTTTGAAAATGTGACAATTACAAAACTAGACACAGTTCAGTCACAAGAGTTTGTTGGTGAATCAAAAACAGTTTCAAACTTCAATGCAAAACGTTTAGTGATGCAATTAGTAGCATTATTCATTCTTGCAATTGTGATTGTATTATTTATCAACTTTTCATTATACTTCTTCAACCCAACATTAAATCATGTGGGTGATTTTAACCAATACGGTATTGAAAAAGTATTCGAAGTAGTAGATGTTACAGAGATTGCAAAAGTTCTTTCATTTATTCACGATAAAGAGGGAAATATAGCAGTTACTTCATCAGATAAAGGATTACTTGAAAAATTAAGAAAAGAAGTAAACCTTGATGGGGGGAGAGTTATTTACAATAATGATTTAATCGATTCTAGTGATGAAAAAGTGGTATTCGTAGAAGAATTAGGAATTTCTCGTTATAAAAAATTTGAGAAGGAATTACAAGTAGCTAAAAATTTCGATAAAGAACTTATCGGTGTAATTGCAATCAAATTATAGAGGATATTTTTTAAAAAGAAGGCTTCCTTGATATGTACCTCCTTTACTGGACAAACCAGTAAAGGGGGTATTTATTATGCGTTACTTATTTGAGTTCAAAATGAAATGTGTCGAATTATATCGGCAAGGAATATGGGCAGAAACGCCGGAAAAAGTTATGAAGAGCAGTTTTCGAAAAAAGATACTGTGGGAATGTGATAAATTTGAAAAAATTCACGCCTTAAGGGGTTAGAACGCGTTAAAAGTCAAAGGAAATGGATGGCAGAAGAAAAATTGACATTTGTGCTACAGGTCTTAAGTGGTAAGACTCTTATAGAGGTATCTTTTCCAGCAGGAATGAATCACAGATTATTAAGTTCCTGAGTTCACAAGCATCTAACTAATGGATATAATGGTCTAAAAAATAAGAAAATAGTGCGATCATTATCTAAGGAGCCTATTATGAATAAAAAAGCCGTAACTGAAAACCTTACAGAATCTGAACGAGAAGAATTAGTTTGATTACGTGAGCGGAATGCATATTTAGAAGCTGAAATTGCCGTTATAAAAAACTGAGAGCCTTGAGAAAAGTGCGCTCTCAAGACGCGAAAGCAGCGATTATCAAGGAGCTTCGATAAGAAAGAAACCAACTAAAATATCTTCTTAAAGTAATGAAATGGCGAAATTAACTTTGATTTGATAAAAGTAAATTCTGTGGCTGAGAAGAATGGTGATTTATTATCAGAGGTCCAAAAAATCTTTCATGAAAAAAGGTAGATATGGCGTTAGAAGAATTTACCAAAAACTTTGTCGTAGAAGTTACGATGTTAATCATAAAAGAGTTCAATGTTTGATGAAAATATTAGACCCAATCTCTTGTATTCGTAGAAAACGTAAGTATTCTTCTTAACATGGAGAAGTTGGAAAGAAAAGCTGAGAATATTATCCTACGCCAATTCAAAGCTTTAAAAATCGATGGAAAAGTGCTATACAGATATTACAGAGTTTTCTATTCCAATAAGTAACCAAAAGCTATATTTATCACCAATTTTAGACGGTTATAACAGTTAAATTATAGCGTATACTCTATCGATTTCACCAAATTTAAAACAAATAAAAGATATTTTAGAACAGGCTTTTACAGAGAAGCAGTACAAGGATATTATTCTCCAAAGTGATTAGGGATGGCAATACCAGCAGGAGTTTATCATAACTAAGGGCATTCCTGTGTCTATGTCCCGAAAGGGGAATAGAACAAATAATGGCATGATGGACTCGTCTTTTGCAATTCTTAAAATAGAGATGTTTTATGGCTACGAGAAGCAATTTATATCTATAAAAGAACTAAAGAAGGCAATCGTCAATTATATTGATTATTACAACAACAAACGAATCAAAGTAAAATTAAAAGGACTTAG
>CAUTST010000035.1:0-15127 GCA_963540995.1 uncultured Streptococcus sp. | reverse complement strand
GTTCCTTCCGTCGTTCCGGTCCAGTGATCGATTTCTGACCGCGATGTCTCACATCGCGCAGTAGCTTATTGATGTTCTTTTCATCACTCGTGATTCAAGAACATCTAATAAGCCTTGCGGAAATCATTCACAGTGTGAATGATTTGGGGTAAAACTTACAGAATATATAAAAAACGACTCGTGCTTGCGAGTCGTTTTTGTGTAGTTGAGTTCGCCATCGCAGGACCAAAACTTCGCACTGTGAAGTTTTGCTTCCCAGAATATCCGCACGACTCGTTCCGAGTCCCTTGCGTTATTCTGGTCCAGTGGTTCGGCCCTAACCGTTCGCTCTCGTATCCTGTGTAGTTGAGTTCGCCATCGCAGACCCAAAACTTCGCACTGTGAAGTTTTGCTTCCCGAAACGTACGCAGAACGTTTCACGTTCCTTCCGTCGTTCCGGTCCAGTGATCGATTTCTGACCGCGATGTCTCACATCCTAGTCTTCCATCAACGCTTGGTTAGCTGTAATAATAGATAATTTGTATACATCTTCTTCGTTACAGCCACGTGATAAGTCAGAGATTGGTTTGTTTAATCCTTGTAAGATTGGTCCGATTGCTTCGAAGTTACCGAAACGTTGTGCAATTTTGTATCCAATGTTTCCTGATTGGATTTCTGGGAATACGAATACTGTTGCTTGTCCAGCTACTGGTGAGCCTGGAGCTTTTTGTTTACCAACGCTTGGTACGAAAGCAGCGTCGAATTGTAATTCTCCGTCGATGTTGTAGTTTGGAGCTAATTCTTGAGCGATTTTAGTTGCTTCAGCTACTTTTAATGCTTCTTCAGATTTAGCAGAACCTTTTGTTGAGAAACTTAACATCGCAACGTTTGGTTCGATACCGAATAATTCAGCTGTTTTAGCAGATTCTACTGCGATTTCAGCTAATTCTTGTGCGTTAGGATTGATGTTGATTGCGCAGTCTGAGAATAAGTATTTCTTAGATTTGTCGCTGTTGATCATGATGAACGCACCACTTGTACGAGAGACACCTGGTTTTGTTTTAATGATTTGTAGTGCTGGACGTACAGTATCCCCTGTTGAGTGAACCGCACCAGATACTAATCCGTCTGCTAAGCCCATGTAAACCATCATTGTACCAAAGTAAGTTACGTCACGTAATAATTTTTGAGCATCTTCTTCTGATACTTTACCGTTACGACGTGCCACAAAGCTTGCTACCATTTCAGCATATTTATCGTCTGCATAAGTTTCTGGATCGATAATTTCTAAGTTACGGATGTTAAATCCACGAGCATCTGCTACTTCGTTAATAGCATCTAAATTTCCAAGTAAGATTGGTTTGCAAAGTCCATCTGCTAATAAACGAACGGCTGCACCAATAATTCTTGGTTCATCTCCTTCTGGAAATACGATTTTAACGTCTTTCCCTTTCACTTTAAGTGATAATTCTTCAAATAATTCCACGGATATCCCTCCAAAAATTTGTTATCTTAATAATACAATAAATACTTTTAAAAAAACAGTACAATGTTTAAACAATCATCAAAAAAACAACTGTACTAATTTTTGTAAAACACGACATTAGTACAGTTTCATTTTATAAAAATTTCTACTTAGCAAAACACGGCTAGTATGCTATACTTAGAGAGTATTTAACGAAGGAGGCAGGCTTTGTGCGAACATATGCAAAAAAACTAATGGATACCGCTATTCTGGCTGGTCAAATTATGCTTGAATGCAATGCGGAATCGTATCGCGTGGAAGAAACGATGAACTATATTCTTTCCACATCAAACTTCGAAACTTGCGAAGCCTTCGCGATGGCGACTGGAATCTTTGCGACGCTCGATGATGACTGCATCGATTCTATTACAGAAATCCGCCGTGTTCCAAATCGAGACACAAACTTAAACCGAATTTATAAAGTTAACGCCATCTCTCGTCAATTAGTGACAAAGGAAATTGACCTCGATACGGCTTATCAACGATTACAAGATTTAAAAGAATCCGAATATCCACAGTGGCTCAAAGACGTTGGCCTGATTCTGATGTGTGGGTTCTACGCTGCCCTATTTGGTGCAACGCCAATTGAACTAGTCATTGCATCGGTAGCAGCGGTTATCATGCCATTTATTTATAAGTTAGATCCAAAATTAAAATTAGGAACATTCGTGTTGAACCTCCTGTCGATTATTCCAGCATGTGTCATTATCATTTTGATTCAGAAACATTTCGTTCCGGATGCTCGAATCGGCATCTCCATTGTAGGATTAATCATGCCAGCCGTTCCCGGAACCGCCATTACAAATGCCATTCGCGATACATTACGCGGAGACTACAACTCAGGAGCAGCTCGGGCGATTGAAGCGTTTGTGACGGCTCTTTCGGTTGCTGTCGCTGTTGCACTTGGACTCGTATTAGCAGGAGGTGCGAACCCCTTATGATTTATCAAGTAATTAGTGCTCTCATTGCCGTCTATTTCAGTTGTATTGTCTTTGAAGCACCAAAACGACTCCTCATTCATATTTCGATTATTGGAGGAATTGGCTGGTTTGTATATCTCTTCTTCTTGGACAGTTCTGGTTTACAACTAGCTACTTACTATAGTGGCCTCGCAATTGCGTTTTTATCGCACATAGCAGCACGTTATTTCAAAGCTCCCGTAACGGTATTCTTTATCCCTGGGTTCTTCCCACTCGTTCCTGGTGCAGGCATGTACCGTACCGTTTACGCCTTCTTTGTAGGCGATGTTGAAAAAGGGAAATTCTTCTTTGGGCAAACGATGATTACTGCTGGGATGATTGCACTTGCAATCTTTACGGTCGATTCGATTTTCCGTCTGTATTCGCATTGGCAATCTTCACGCCGTCAATCAGCGAACTAAATAGATGCACCTGAAACTACCAAAAATTTTCTTTGGTGGTTTTTTATTAGAACGTTGGTTTTTTTGAAATGGTGCGTTTCGTTATAGTGGCTATATTAGGGCACCGGTGCAAGCCTTGGTCTTGCACCTTTGAAGCTTCAAAGCTGGAGTAAGGAATCACTTCCTAACTCCAGCTAATTCACATTCAATGCGATCCCCTAATATAGCTACTATAACCGCACCATTTCATCACAAACCAACTCACCAAAGAAAGTCTTTGGATTCCGTCCCTTTGGAATATCTTCATGATAGGGATAAGAGTTATACCGGTTCGAGCCGAAGTCTCTCACCTACTGAGCCTCAATGAGTCTCTACGGAATAAATTCCTAGAGTCTCAAATTCGCATCAGTTACCAACCACTCTTACTCCTACCATAGAATCCCAAGGGACTCCCTCTTCCTTTTCATAGCATAAACGCTCTCTAAACCTTCAAAATAGAAAAGAAAATGATGTTGTTCTATGATTTGGTTTGCTTTGAGGAGGAAGATTGTCAATTCTCATTTAAATTAAGAATCAGTAAGTGGGTATGGACAGATGGTAGGTTTGTGTGGTTCAATTAAGGTAACAAGATGTCATAGCTCAGCTGGATAGAGCAAGCGTTTCCTAAACGCTAGGTCGGGGGTTCGAATCCCTTTGGCATCGTTAGTAAAAAATCCACTGGATAAACCAGTGGATTTTTTACTTATTTACTATTCTCTTCTAACCATTCAACTGCACGTTCGACACGTCTAGAGATATTATTTCCATGATTTCCCTCTTCCAACGTAAACTGGAAATCACCTGCTTGAAATTTCGACTCAATCCAGTCTTTTAATGCTAGCGTATTTAGAGTTTGATCTGCTGTTAAATTCTTCGCAGTCGTTCCTTCTTGATCTCCCACACTCATGTACAATTTTGGATGAGCAGCTTTAAAGGGATGTTCTTTTAAATAGTCCAGAAAACCCGGATACCAAAGCGAAGAAGAACAACTAAGGACAGTTCCGAATAATTCGGAATTAACCGCTGCATAGATACTAAATAAACCGCCAAGCGAATAGCCACCGATAGCTCTTTTATCTGTGCTTCGTGTAAAACCATATTCACTCTCACAAAATGGAATCACATGAGTTGTGATAAAATAAAGATGTTCTTCCGCTTTTCCCCCGAAATCTATCGGCATGGTTTCAGACGCCTGGAGAGGCCAAGGTGTATAATCGGCTGTTCTATTATTAGAGGCTATGAGTACAAAATTGAGGGCAGGTTGATGTTTGGTAATCCAATGATTAAAAGGTGCTTCGAATTGGTCTCCATCTAAAAAATAAATGGTCGTAGCGTTTTGAACATTAGAACGATAAATATATAATTTTACTCCACAAATTTCTTGTAAGAGCCATACAGAATTTTTAACCATGGTGCTTTCCTTTCTACTGCTTGTTCTCCACTATTTTAACAGTTTTCCTGGCGCTTGATAAGCCCAAATTAAAAGACGCCAGTGATATAACACTGACGTCTAATAGTTGTTAAATAAATTTAACGGACAATCTGTCCCGATTTTTGGTTCATAAATTCAAAGACTTCATCTTCATTGAATGGGTTCCAGTCTCCAAAAACTGTATGTTTTAAGACCGAACTTGCTGTTCCAAAGTCAACTACTCGTTGGCTGTCCCAACCTTTTAGAACGCCATTTAGAATCCCAGCAGCGAAAGCATCGCCTCCACCAACTCGGTCGATAATTGGATTGATATCATAGTGTTTCGATTCTACAAACACTCCATCTTCACCTACAAAGAATCCTTGTAATTCATTATGATTCGTTGAAAATACATTGCGTTTGGTTGAATACAACACTTTAATGTTTGGATACTTTTCCTGAATCCGCTTGTAAATTTCTTCTAGTGAAACATCTTCATTTTCTGATACTACTTTCAAGAAATAAATCGCATCTAATCTACCTGCAGAAAGAATATCCACATATGCGAGGATTTGTTGGAAACAAGGATACGCTTCCTCATAACTCCATAACTTACTACGATAGTTCATATCAAAGCTTACACGGCAACCATATTCTTTTGCTTTACGAACGACTTCAACAGTCCATTCTTGCCATTTTTTCGAAAGTGCTGGCAAAATTCCTGAAATATGCAATAAATCTACACCTTTGAAGATTTCATCCAAATCCCAGCAGAGGTTGTCTAACACTGAAATACTAGAATATAATCGGTCGTATGTCACACGAGAAGCACGTCCTGCATTCCCCTGTTCTAAAAAGTATGTTCCTAGTCTTCCATACTCTGTCGCTACTAAATTCGTATTGATTCCATTCATACGTAATCTTGAACTAACAGCATCGTTCAAAGGATTATCTTGTGGTAGAACCGTTGCCACAGAAACGTCATGACCAAAATGCGCTAAGGAAATCCCTACATTGGCTTCAGCTCCACCATAGCAGACTCTAAACTCTTTTGCGCTCTTTAACCGCTCATCATCGGTGGTCGATAATCTTAACAAAATTTCACCTAGAGTTATAACTTTCATCTCTGTATCTCTTCTCCAATTTTTCAATGATAGATAAAGAATCGAAGCTTTCACTCCGATTCTTCTTATGTTCTTAAATTATACTCCAGAATAGGCTGCAAAACCACCATCAATTGGTAAAACAACGCCATTTACAAAGCTTGAAAGAGTTGAATCAGCTAGGAAGAATACTCCCCCTACTAATTCATTTGATTCACCAAAGCGTCCCATTGGTGTATTACGTAAAATTTTATCTGCACGTGGAGTTGGATTTCCCTGTTCATCAAATAGTAATCGCTCATTTTGAGCTGTCACTAAGAATCCTGGTGCAATTGCATTACAACGAATTCCCACTTTAGAGAAATGAACCGCTAACCATTGAGTAAAGTTACTAATGGCTGCTTTCGCCCCTGAGTATGCCGGAATTTTTGTTAAAGGAGTGAAAGCATTCATACTAGAAATATTGATGATGTTGGCTCCTTCTTTTCCAACCATATCTTGTGCAAAGACTTGTGTTGGTAATAATGTACCTAAATAGTTTAAGTTGAATACAAATTCAATTCCCGCTTTATCCAAGTCAAAGAATGTTTTTGTCTCCGCACTTAATCCTACTTCATGAAATTCATTATCTGTTGTCGCACGAGGGTTATTTCCTCCAGCACCGTTTACTAATACATCTACTGTACCAAGATCATTATTCACGGCTTCGCGAACGGATTCTAATGATTCTTTTTCAAGTACATTCGTTTTATAAGCTTTTGCGATACCGCCCTCAGCAATAATTTTATCTGCAAATTTTTGTGCAGCTTCTTCATTTAAGTCTAGTAAAGCTACTTTTGCACCTTGTTTACCAAAGCTCTTTGCGAGTTCACCGCAAATCACTCCGCCGGCACCTGTGATTACTACGACTTTATTTGTAAAATCAAAAAATTGTGTCATGGGTTCTCTCCTATTGTTTTGCATTTTTCGCTACTGCTTCAGCTAATCCATGAAGGTAAGTAGCTCCTAGAGCACGGTCAAATAATCCATATCCTGGACGACCTGTTTCTCCCCAAATCATACGGCCATGGTCTGGGCGAATTGGTCCTTCCCAGTTTGCATCATGAAGAGCTTTAACCACTTCATACATATCAATTGAACCGTATTCTGTTGGGTGTGCTGATTCTTCAAATGATTTACCTTTTCCTGTTAAACGAATGTTACGAGCATGCATAAAGTTTACACGATTACGTTTCAACATTTCTTTTAACATTTCAACAGCATCGTTGTTTGGATCAGAAGCATACGACCCTACACAAACAGTTACCCCATTATTTGGGCTATCATATAATTCCACAAATCTTACAAGATTTTCTTTGCAAGTAATGATACGAGGTAATCCAAAGATGCTATAAGGTGGGTCATCTGGATGGATTGCCATTTTCACACCAGCTTCTTCTGCTGCTGGAATGACACGTTTAATGAAGTACTCTAAATGTTCCCAAAGTTTTTCTTCGTCTACTTTAGAATACTCATCCATGATAGCTTTCATTTCATCTTTTGTATAACTTGAATCCCAACCTGGTAGAGATAACTCTCCTTTTACAGGGTCCATTTTCTTAGCCACTTCTTCATCAAAGATTAATGCATTAGAACCATCTGGAAGATCATACGCTAAATCTGTTCGTGTCCAGTCAAATACTGGCATGAAGTTATAACATACAATATTGACGCCTTCAGCTCCTAAGTTTTTAATGGTTTGAATATAGTTATCAATTAAATGATCTCTTGTCGGTTTTCCAAGTTTAATATCTTCATGAACTGGAACACTTTCAATGACAGACAATTTTAATCCTGAAGCTTCTACGTCTTGTTTCAATTGACGAATACGTTCACGACTCCACACTTCCCCAACTGGCACATCATAAATTGCTGTTACAATTCCTTTCATACCAGGGATTTGTCTAATATTTTCTAGAGTTACCTGATCATCATGTCCATACCAACGGAATGTCATTTCCATTTTTATTCCTCCTTTAGTTCATTTCAAAAAATTCTTTAGCATTTTTATAACAAATTGCTTCTAAGAATTCTGTTATTAATTTTTCATCATAAGGGATTCGACCACTTTCAATCCATTCAGTAACAAGTGACACTAAAATACGACGGAAGTAATCATGTCTTTGATACGATAAGAAGCTTCTTGAATCAGTCAGCATACCTACAAAATTCCATAATAAGCTTTGGTTTGCTAAGACTAGCATTTGTTCTCTCATTCCTTTTTCAGTATCAGAGAACCACCAAGCTGCACCAAATTGTAAACGACCTTTAATCCCTTCTTCGTTTGCTTGGAAGTTGGCTAATGTATTTGCCAAAATATCGTTGTACGATGGATTTAAGTTATAGAAAATACATTTTGGAAGACGGTTCGATTCATCTAATGCATTTAACAATTGGTTTAAAGCTAGTGCTAAATGCGTTTGGTCTCCTGTAGAGTCAAACCCGGCATCTACACCAATTTTTTCAAAGTACTTACGGTTTGTATCTCTGACTGCCCCAAAGTGAACTTGTGTCACTAGACGGTGTTTCTTGTATAACCCACATAAGGCAATAAACACTTCTGTTTGCCATTGTTGAATTTCTTCAAGAGTAGGTACTTCGCCACGAATCACTTTTACAAAAATTTCATCTAATTCTTCTTTTGAAGCTCTCTTATACAAGATTTCTCCAAAACTAATATCACTTGCTTTACATCCGTTTGCTACAAAGAATTCGATACGTTGTTCTAAAGCTTCCACAAAACTATCAAACGAACGAACTTCTACGCCAGTTACCTCTTGTAGTCTAGACACAAAATTAGCAAAATTTGGATGTGACACAAAGGCTTCGTCAGGACGGAATGTTGGTGCAACAACTGTGTCAAAAGATGCATCTTCTGCAATCTTTTGATGCCATTCGAGCGAATCAAGCGGATGGTCAGTTGTTCCAATAAATTCTACATTAGCACGTTTAATCAATTTTCTTGGACTCAACTCTTCCTCTGCAATTGTTTGATTCATACGATCATAAATCATTTTCCAATTATCAGGAGTGACATACTCATCAATGCCAAAAACTTGTTTTAGTTCCAAATGGCTCCAGTGATATAAAGGATTCCCAAAAGCTTTAGCCAACGTTTTAGCCCAAGCTTCAAATTTTTCTTCTGGAGTTGCATCTCCAGTAATCAACCGTTCACTCACGCCATTTGCACGCATTAAACGCCATTTATAGTGATCGCCACCAAGCCATACTTGTACAGCATTTTCAAATGGTTTATCCTCAAAAATTTCTTGAGGTGACAAGTGACAGTGGAAGTCTTCAATTGGAAGATTTTCAACCAATCGGTACAAATCTTCTGCCACTTTACTTTGTAGTAAGAAATTTTTACGATTAAAAGTCATGATTAGTCCTCCAACGCATTGACGAATTCTTTAGCAATACGCGTTACACTTTCATAGCCTTCAGTTGCAACTTTTACACCAAGAGCACTTCCGACACCGACAGCAACAGCACCTTTTTCTTTCCACTCTTTAATATTTGCAAGAGAAACTCCACCCGAAGGCATTAAATTTACACTTGGGATTGGACCATGAATATCTTTAATAAATGAAGGACCTAAAACTCCACCAGGGAATAATTTAATAATTTTCGCTCCACCATTCATCGCTTGTACGATTTCAGTCGTAGTTGCGCATCCTGGGAAGTAATCGATATGAGCCTCATGAGCGACTTTTTGAATATCCGCATCATAATGAGGACTTACTAAAAACTCTGCTCCAGCAGCAATCGCCTCTTTAGCTAATTCTACTGTCATAATCGTTCCAGCACCAATTACTACTTCTGTTTCATTCGCATAGAATGCTTTTAATTCTGAAATAGCTTTTGAAGCATCAGGTGTTGTATAAGTTACTTCAATATTTTTAATACCACCCAATACTGAGTGCTTTGAAATTTCAATTGCGTCATCTGATGATTTCCCGCGTATAACTGCAAAAATATAGTTTTGTTTTAATTGATCTAATACACTTGACATAAGCTTTTCTCCTTCTAGTAAAAAAATAAAAGTCATCTGTTACCTCTATGATACATCAGATGACTTTTAGTGTCAATGACAATATTCTGTTTTCAAACGTCGATTTCGTCAGATGACTTAGTTATAAGATAACGTACGACGATTATCCGCTAAGTGTAGTAACATTGCGTCTCTAGCTCCTACTGCATCGCGTTTTTTTATCGCTCTTACAATCTCTCTATGAGCACGAATGGTGTTCGCTTTGCTCTGCTCACTCGTAAAGAAATCATTGTACAATTTAATAGATTGAATAATGATTGGAATAAGTTGTTGCATCGCCAAATTTCGACTAGCTTCTGCAATCGCACTATGAAATTGAATATCCAACCTAAAATGGATATCTCCTTCAGAATGAATTTCTTCTTCCAAAGCCTTTTCAAGTTTTTCTAAAACAGCTACTTCTTCATCCGTAATATGTTGTGCAGCCAGACTCGCCATTTGTGGCTCGATTAAGAAACGAACCTCAAACAAGTCTTGAGTTAGTTTCATATGATTATCAATGTCGCCAAAACCTAAAGGATCTTTGATAGTCTCTGTTAGACTAGTGATATAAGTTCCTGATCCTTGGCGAACTTCCAATATATTTTTTGAAACGAGCATTTTCACAGCTTCACGTAACGTACTACGTCCCACTTCTAAGTCTTGAGCCAAAGTATATTCATTTGGCAACTTATCTCCGACATTTAAATCATTTTTTTCAAAATATTCGACAATTCTATTTGCGGTTTGTTCCACTAAAGAAACTGTTTTCTCTTTCATCTCTATTCCCCATTCGACACTTTTTCGAACCTATTCTAACAGTTCTCACACTATAGCTCAAACCATTAGAATAGCATTCGAAAAGTACTCACTATTTTTTGTAATGATAATTAGGAATAGCGTTCCAACGGTTTCTAAACAATTTAACGATTGATTTTGGATTTCTATCCCTAGTGAATAATCCTTTGCGGTTTCCTTGGATACGAATTAATGCATAACTATTTGTTTCAAAGTCAGCAAAGTTCCAAACATGTTCCCCCACAAAGTTTTCGAGTTCATCAAATACTTCATGACTCATCTGATGGAATCGTTCTTGATACTCTTCAGTATACGGAACATCCCAATTTGAATGATATCCAGGCAATGTATCTGCACCGTACTCCGTCATAATGATTGGTTTATCTGGATATTTTTCTTGCCATTTTAGCAACTCATTACGAAGACCCTCGCGTGCTCCTTCAATATCCCCATGGTTGACATACCAACCGTAATAACGATTTAAGCAAAGCACATCAATCAATGGTGAAATTAAATCACGTTCTGGAGTTGCCATCATAATATTCACTACCGTTGTTGGACGGTTTTGCGGATCTAACTCTTTCACATATTGGACTAAAGGTTCGAAGTATTTATCGGCACCTTCTCCAGCACCATCTGGCTCGTTTGCTACACTCCATAACACAACACATGCGTAGTTCTTATCGCGAGCAACCAATTCCTTAAGTGCAAGTTTATGGTTTTCCATGGTTTGATAATATTCCCATGTTTTAATCGGTTTTGTTGCCCCTGTATTCATACTTAAAGCAGCCGTAAAGTTTGCAAATAAACCTACAGCTGGAACTTCATCGATGACTAAGAAGCCCATACGGTCTGATAAACGCATCATTTCTTCTGAATATGGATAGTGAGCTGTTCGGTAGGAATTTGCCCCCATATTCTTCATTAAATTCAAATCCATTAAGTTTACAGCTTCGTTAAAACCACGTCCATTTACGAAACTATCTTCATGTTTCCCGAATCCTTTGAAGTATACAGGTTTGTCATTCACTAGAAATTGACCGTTTTCAACACGGACGGTACGAACTCCAAATAGTTCTTCGTATTCATCTACTAACTCTTCTCCAGCAAATAATTCGACTTTTGCTGTATAGAGATACGCATCTAATACTTCCCAGCGACGAACATTTTTAATTTCTAGTTCAGATCCAGCTTCACCTTTTGCCACAACTTCACCATTTTCGTCTAAAAGTGTTACTGTTGCATTTCCTCCATTAGCAGTATGGTCTACCGCTACCTTCACAGTCGCATCATTTCCATGAATATCGTAAGTCACTACAATATCTTCGATACGCGCTTTAGGAAGGACTAATAATTGAACAGGACGTTGAATCCCAGCATAGTTAAAAAAGTCGAAGTTTTCTGAAACTTTCCTCTTCACAGAACCATCCGGCAATACTTCTTCAGAGTAGTTACCGACTGGTAAAGTAGTATGATCTAAAATGTTGTTGGCACAAACACTAATCAATAATTCTTTTCCAGTTGTCAATTCCTCAGGAATACGAACTTCAAATGGTGTAAATCCGCCAATATGTTCTCCTAATAATTGACCGTTCACATAAACTCTTGCTTGATGTGTTACAGAACCAAAACGAAGCACTAATTCTTCATCTGATTCGAAAGAAGGTACCGCAAAAGTACGCTCATACCAGTTATCTCCAATAAAATATCTTTTTTCAGATTCCACTGCTACATCATTAAATGAACTTGGCACTACCATTAAATCTTCAGCAGAAAGGCGTGCATCCACTCCTGGAGCGTATTCACCTTGTTTAAAGTTCCAAATTCCATCTAACGAATAACGTTTTCTCTTTGAATTTAATACTGGATATAACATGGATCATCCCTCTTTCTATAATTTAGCTTGCCATTTTTCTGTCCACACTAACTCATTAGGAGTTCCCTTGAATTCAGATTTCCCTTCAAGCTTATCAATGACAGCTTTAACTGTATTCTCATTACCGTGGTAAGCATTAATAAATGTTTTAACCATTGTTGCATCATGTAAATGAGTTGTAAAGTTTGTTGATACAAATACAGTTGGTGCTTCATGTACATACCAAGGAACTTCATTCGACATGGCTGTCTTCCATTGGATACGGTAGTTGTTTTGTGCCCCATAACCAATCACGTTCGCAACTACTAATGCTAAATCAACTGTATCTCTATACTCTAGTGTACGACCTTTAATACGACTATTTCCATCATTAACAGTTACTTCATATCCACGACTTGTTAATTCGTCTACGAAACGGTTTAATACTGAATCATCATTCGCAATGATTCCACCTTTTTCACCATCTAAGTAATACAAGCGTACACGTTTATGATCTACAGGATTAATTGGTAAGTTTTGTTGTGTATCCTTCACAAGAGTAATTCCACGCTCAGCTGCTTCTTTTTGCCATTCTAGGTGTTCAGTGCAACCAATAACTTCTAACTCTTTCTTATCTTTCAACAATGTACCATTTGCTTGTTTTTCAGGAAGATTTAATTTTGCTTTCAATCCTAAAATACGACGCAGAGCATCAGTCATACGTTCTTCAGTAATGACTCCATCGTGATACCCTTTTAACATAAAGTTAAAGTCTTCTTCCATATTGTTGAAGAATAAGAACATGTCACAGCCTGCAGCAATGGCTCCTGGAACATAATCCTCACGACGCATCGCACTTGTCATCCCTAACATGTGGCTAGCATCTGTAATCACCATTCCGTTGAAGTCTAATTTTTCTTTTAGCAAGTCTTGAATTAACTCTTCAGCAAGTGTTGCTGGCATTACATCTTTATCTTCAAGGCCTGGACGAAGCGCTTTTTGATATTCAGGCAATGCAATATGTCCAGCCATAATCATTTCAACACCATTTTCGATATGGTTGCGATATACTTTACCAAAAGAATTTTCCCACTCTTCTACTGAAAGTTCATTCACACCTAAAATTAAGTGTTGGTCACGTTCTTCAGTTCCATCTCCAGGGAAGTGTTTCACACAGCAAACGACTTCTCGTTCAGATTTCAATCCTTCTACATATGCGTTTGTATATTTTATGACATCTTCAGCAGTTGTACCGTATGCACGAGTGTTAACGATTGTATTTCTCCAGTTTTGTAAAATATCCACACAAGGGTCAAAGTTTACGTTTACCCCAAGAGCCGTTTCTTCGCGAGCAGATACGAGTCCTGCATGATAAGGAACCCATGTATCACGACTTGCTTCGGATTGCGCACCTGAAGAAATATAAGTACCACCTTTAACAGCACCGTCACCACCTGAATCGCAATTTGCAGCCACTAATAATGGAATCTTTGTTTGAGATTGAAGATCATTAATCAATCCCTGAACATCTTCTGGGCTACCGTTCATATATCGAACACCACCGATATGGTATTTTTCAAGAATTTCTTTGTTGCTTAAGTTGTTTCCGCTAAAAGGATCACCCCCAAAGAAAAATAAGTTTGTAAATAATTGTCCTACTTTTTCTTCATCCGTCATACCTTTAATCGTTGACTCAACCCATTCAATTTGATTTGGGTTTAAGTTGTAAGGTTTTTTTGATAAATCTACTAATCTTGCCATTTTACTTCCTCCTATAATGACGCTCCGTAAACTATATAGCCTACGGAGCGTTGATTAATTATGCTTTTTGTTTTGCTAATGTTTCAGCCTTAATACGAGCGATTTCACTTTGAATTTCTTCCATTTTCTCTTTGTTTAATGGGTAGAATTTCATAGCAATTACATTACAGATAAATCCAAAGATAATAAACCCAGAGAACATGATTAATCCAATGAATTTTAAATCATCTGAATATGGTGTATCTACTGTTGGTAATTTTTCAGTAAATCCAATTGCAGCACATAAAATACCTACAAGAGATGCACCGAATGCAGAGATAATTTTATCTACCGCACTGAATAATGTTCCCATTAAACCAGGAACGTAACGTCCTGAACGATATACTTCGTAATCCGCACAGTCGGCTGTCATAGGAATTACCATTGTTCCTGCTAAACTATTTGCACCTTGCGCTAAGATGTATAGTGTTAAGAAAGCAATTGTAAAGAAGTTAAATCCTACAAAACTTTGAGCTCCAGGTAAAGAGAATGTAGTTGGATCTCCTACGTAGAACAATGCCCATACTAGCGCATTTAAAACAATCCCTGCAATTGATCCCCATAATAACGCTTTTCTTTGTCCTAGTTTTTGAGCGATAAATTTAACTCCAAGAATCATAATTAAAATCTTAGGAATCAATGTATATTGGTTAAAGGTATTAAGTAATTTATAGTCCCCAATTACAATACCGAAGATGATTACAGATACCGTAGCATTAGAAGTAACAATAGAAGCTAATTTATCCGTTGATGCTGATACTACTAACATTTGGATAGCGCGGTTATTTTTTAATACATCCCAGTAATCTTTGAAAGTAACTTTAACAGGTTCCCCAGTACCGAAGAACTCTGTACGGTCTTTATCTTTAATAGCAAAGATTGCTAACCAAGTGAAGATAAATGTTATAGGAGCGATATACAACCATAACGCTGGGAATAATTCAGCAGTAAAACCACCATATTTTGGTACTAAGTGTTGAGCAACAAACCCTGGTACTAATGCGAATAATGTAGCGTTATAGATACCATCGTAGATACCAAATGTTGGACGTTGTTTAGGATCGTTTGTTAAACAGCTTTGAGCTGATTTAGTTACAACAGTTTGTAATGTATAACCGATGATATAGATTAAATATATCACTAAGAAATAAATAAATCTAAATTGTTCTGGTAAATGGTGAGTTGTAA